>JBOGIN010000337.1:0-3091 GCA_050742275.1 Vicinamibacteraceae bacterium | reverse complement strand
GCGTGCGAGGAGCCAGCACCCGACCAGAGCCGCGGCAACAGTCACGTAGTACCTCAACGGCGGCCCGTGCTCGATCTGCGCTCGATAGAGCGCCGGATGCTTTTTGTAGAGCAGCGCGTTGTAGAGGCTTCGCTGCTGCTGGCGCAGGCTCACGCCCCACGGAGCCGGACGAATCGGGTGGCACACTTCGGCGGCCGGCGCCAGCACGAGACGCTGGCCGCGCTCGAGCAGCGTCAACCACACGTCGGAATCCTCGCGATACGCCATCTCGAACCGCTCGTCGAACCCGCCAATCTCCTCCAGTGCGTCACGCCGATAGAAGCAGCTCGCCGTGACGAACGGCGCATCGCTGAGCCGGGCGGCGTCGCGCTCGTAGTCGGTGGGCTCGGAAGGCCTGGTCACCGACACGGAGCCGCTCACGCCAGTCACACCGTCCTCGAACGGCGCGAGACCACTCGCCAACCAGCGTGGCGTCGGCACGCAATCATCGTCCGTAAAAGCGACGATCGGCGCCCGCGCCGCGCGCCAGCCGACGTTGCGGGCTGCAGCCGGCCCACGCCCGAAGCCGGGCAGATAGCGAATGATGCGAGCGCTTCGTGCCGCGTGCGCGACCACCATCTTGGCGCTGTGAGCGTCACTGTCGTCGACCACGATCACCTCGACCTCAGAAGCCGGGAGGCTCTGCAGGGCCAGCGCGCTCAGACACCCTGCGAGCAGCGCTGGACGATCGCGCGTCGGCAGGACGACGCTCACGCGAGGACGACCCTTTCGACTGCGCTCAGGGTGGACGGTCGAGTCAGTCGCCACGTCGCTTCTCCACCAGCCAGGAGCCCATCACCAACGCATCGATGGGGGTGCTCCAGAAACACTCCAACGCATCGCGCGGAGTACAGACGATCGGCTCTCCCCGCGAGTTGAACGATGGATTGACGAGCACGGGAACGCCGCTCTTGCCTTCGAAGGCGCACAGCAGCCCATAGAGCAGTGGATGCTGCGCGCGATTCACCGTCTGGATTCGCGCGGTGCCATCGACGTGTCGCACGGCGGGAATACGATTGGCCTGGCTCGGCCGGACCGGGAACACGAACAGCATGGACGGTGAAGGGTGAGCGCCCTCGAACCACTCGGCGGCGCGCTCTTCGAGGACCACCGGCGCGACCGGTCGAAAGTCCTCGCGATCCTTGATGCTGTTGAGCCGCGCCTGCATCGCCGCGTCGAGCGGTGACGCCAGAATGGATCGCGCGCCGAGCGCGCGGGGCCCGAACTCCATCCGGCCTTGATACCAGCCAACGATCTTGTTCTCGTACAAGAGTTGCGCCGTGCCGCTTGCGACATCCTGCAGTCGGCGGTGCGGCACCCCAGCCCAGCGCAACATCTCGCCAATCTCGTCGTCGCTGGACGCCGGTCCGAGGAACGCGTGGCTCATCGAGGCGCCACGGGTCGCATTACGGCGTTCCGACGCGTCCACCGACACCGCGGCACCCAGCGCCGTGCCGGCATCACCGGCGGCCGGCTGGACCCACACGTCGGAGAACGGCCCGAAGTCACGAATCCGTGCGTTCATCACGCAGTTGAGTGCCACGCCACCAGCCACACAAACGTTCCTCCCCGGCTTCGCCGTACAGCCAGAAGACGAGCTGCAACACCGCGTCCTCGAGCACTACCTGCAGGGAGCTTGCGATGTCGTAGTGCAGCTCGGTGAACGGCTGCCCGCGCTGACGCGGCGGTCCGAAATGGAATGCCAAGTCATGGCGCTCGATGGTGTACTGGCCGTTCGCGGCGACCGAGACAATCCGCTCGAAGACGTCGCGGTACCGCGGCTGTCCGAACGACGCGAGCGCCATCACCTTGTATTCGTCCGACGAAGGCAGGAAGCCCAGGTAGCGCGTGACCTCCTCGTACAGCAAGCCGAGCGAGTGCGGCATCCGCACTTCACCGAGCCGTGCGAGCGTTGTGTCCTCCCCCCGCCAGTACGTCGTCGTGGCGCGTTCTCCGCGGCCGTCCAGCGCGAGCACGGCTGCACGCGTGAACGGTGAGGCATGGAAGGCACTTGCCGCGTGCGCGAGATGATGCTCGACGAAGTGCCAGCGGTACGGTCCGTCGACGCGCGCGCCGCGGAATCGACGCTCCAGGTAATGAGGCACACCGTCGGCGAGATGCCGTGGGGCATTGACGATGTACGAGATGAACAACGGCTCCCACGGATGCTCCCAACCATTCCGTGGCGGCTCGGCGCTCGGCTCCAGTGGCAATGTCAGCTGGTCGGCTCCCGCAACCTCTCGGAGGATGATGTACGGATCGTAGGCGTAGGCCACGGCCACGTGGTCCACGTCGACCAACGAGATCCCCGCTTCGGACAGGCAGCAGTCGATGGCGTGATAGGGCAGCTCATAGGCCGAGAACGGCACCGGCCGCTTCGCGTGCTTGATCCGCGTGAAGCGCTCCTCTTCGGCCGCCGCGAGAATCTGGCCATCTCGAACGAGACAGGCGGCGGAGTCGTGATACGCGGCGTTGATCCCGAGGGTATACATAGGCCCCTCTTTCAAGCAGAGCGCATGCCGGCGTCCGATCGCGCTTCGGTCATGAGAGACCGGATCGCTGCCAGCACGTCGCCCGGCGAGACGCCGCGCAGACACCGATGGTGGCCTTTCGGGCACACGCTCTTGTAGCAATAGCGGCACGGAACGTCCTGGAACAGCACGCGGCTCGACACACGCCAGGGCGTATGCTGCGGGTTCGTGAGCGCGTAGAGATCGACGACCGGTGTGCCCAGGGCGGCGGCCAGGTGGACGGGACCGGTGTTGTTCGACACGAGCAAAGGTGCCTCTGCCACGTTCTCGGGTGCCTGGAGCGTCGTGCGATCGATGTCTGGAAACCGATCGAGCAAGAACGGCGTGCACATGCCGCCGCACACCATTGCCGTCACCTTGATGCCGAGCGGCCTGGCTTCTACGTGGAGCGCATGCGTGAAGCCGAGCAGACCCCATTTGCTCGCGTGGTACGCGCTGGCGTTGGCCCAGGCACGCTTGGCCGCGGTCGAGACGATATTGACAATGTGGCCCCGCGCCGCGGGGCGCATACGCGCCAGGGC
>JBOGIN010000336.1:0-1996 GCA_050742275.1 Vicinamibacteraceae bacterium | reverse complement strand
ACCTTGAAGGCTGCCATACCGTATCGATAGCGTTCCAGCTTCCGGCGATACCAGAGCGGGAGACGCGGGCCGGCGATTTGAAGCAGCGGTTTGGGTGAGAGGTCGCAGAGGATGGCCCGGCTCGATGGGAGCTCGTCCAGTGACCGAACCGGCGCATTGGTGACGACCTCACCGCCCAGTGAGCGCAGGTGAGCGCCCAGGGCATCGGAGAGAGCTTGCGCCCCGCCGCGCGGCAGGACCCAGCCTGCGACGTGGGCGAGCATGGTGAGGACGAGGCCGAAGGCCGCGCTCGGTCGCCGCTCCAGCGGGAGCATGCCGTGCGCCGCGACGCCGGCAAACAATCCGCGTGCACGATGGCCCTGGAAGAGGCCGCGCGCGAGCGCGTCAGCGGACCTGATCGCATGCAACCCGAAGCGCCCCAGCTCGATCGGATGTCGAGGCCAGGTGAGCGGTCCCAGGATGTGGCGTTCCAGGTGTGGCCATGCTCGGACGAGCCTCGTCATCAGTCGTTGATAGCGCGGCCCGTCTGCGCCCAGCGAGACGGCAGTCCGCTTAATCGATCGCTCCACGACCAGCGCCGTCCCATCGTCGAACGGATGCGCGAACATCCCGGGAGGCTCGATCCATTCGAGTCCATGGCGCGCGAGCGGCAGCGTGCGAAAGATCGGCGACACGGGGCCGAAGGGGTGCACTGCGGACCCGATATCGTGCGTGAAGCCGGGCAGCGTCAGCTCTGCCGAGCGCGCGCCCCCACCGACTGTGGACTGTGCCTCGAAGACAATGACCTTTCGGCCGGCCTGCGCGAGCACAATTGCCGCGGCCAAGCCGTTTGGACCGGAGCCCACGATGACTGCATCCGGTGTCGACGACACTGCCACCTCCAGCAGCAGTCCTGAGCATGCCTGCCGGCGCTCGATGCGGCAAGCACAGCGGTGAGATGTCTCACGACTTCTGCTTCCAGATTCTGGACGAGGTCAGCCACCGGCCGTGGCCCCTGCCTCGCGGCCCGTGGGTCATGCGGCAGACGTGGCACGATCTCCTGTTTGCCCACTGGGCCGTCGCCCCGCCGGTACTGGCGGCCCTCATTCCGCCGCCGCTCGAGCTCGATCTGTTCGACGGCGTCGCGTGGCTCGGCATCGTGCCGTTTCGTATGACCAACGTCGCGCCGCGGGGCCTGCCGGCGCTGCCTTGGTTGTCCTCGTTTCCCGAGCTGAACGTACGCACGTATGTGCGCGTTGGCGAGAAACCCGGCGTGTACTTCTTCAGCCTTGATGCGGCCAACCGGCTCGCGGTGGGAGCAGCCCGCGCGCTGTTTCGTCTGCCGTACTACTGGGCGTCGATGAAGGTCGAGCGCCGCGCTGGCGCGATTCACTACGTCAGCCAGCGCCGCAGCGACGCGGGCGTACGATTCGTCGCGACGTACGAGCCGGCCGGACCCGTGTTTCACGCACGGAAGGGATCACTCGAATACTTCCTGACCGAGCGCTACTGTTTGTACACGGTCAACGCCAGGGTGCAATCGTTCATCGTCGAGATACATCATCCACCCTGGCCGCTGCAAGTGGCCTCTGCGGAGATCTCCGTCAATACCATGGCGGACCCCCTCCGGTTGCCGCGGTCCGCCTTCGCTGACGCCGCGGCGCATGCGCCAGTGCTACACTTCGCGAAGCGACAAGACATGGTGAATTGGCGATTGGTCCGCACACCTGCCAAGCCGCCATCCAGCGGCGCGCGTTGGATATAATCCATTGCACGCCGACGGCAATTGTCAGTTCGTGAAGGGATACTGGGTCGACGTCATCGAGAGGCGGGTCGAGGGGGACGCCGTGGATAACGCGGTTAGCAGAGCCACGAAGCCAATCGACATACGCCCATCGCGCATCTTGGTCGTCGAGGACGATGAGGACAACGCCGAGATGCTGCAGATCATCCTTCAGCTGATGGGGCACGAAGTCTTCACCGCGCACGATGGGCTGGAGGCCATGCGGGCCGCAGC
>JBOGIN010000335.1:0-8064 GCA_050742275.1 Vicinamibacteraceae bacterium | reverse complement strand
TCATTGGTGAGGATGGTGACCCGCCCATGCCAACGCTGTGGTGCCAGCCCTTCAGAAACCAAGAGCACAGACGGATCGCGCCAGGCATACCGGAGAGCCATCGACGCGATACCCAACAGCTTGCTTCTGGGTATGCGATCGAGGCGAGGGAGCGATTCCTTCCGATAGCCTCTCTCCGCTGTCCGACGCGTGACCGTATAGCCGATCGGCAATCGCTCTGGGGTTAAGTGGCTCATCAAGCGGAGGACGCCAAGACCACCACCCATGTGTCCCCGGAGGTCGAGAATAAGGCGATCACAGCGCGACACCGCCCCAAACGCCGCGTCCAGCGCTCTCGAGACGTCGATGCCGATGAGTCCAGGCAAGATACTGACTTTGATGTATCCGATAGACGCAGCAAGGATCGAATGCCTCACACATTTGGGCTCGGTGTACGGCTGTTTTCGAGATCGCGGGGCCGGTACATCGATGCGGATCGTCTCCTCCCGGGCATCTCTCGTGACCGTCAGCATCGTGGACGCCCCCATTGGCAGCATCATCTGTGCTGGTGGACGGACATCCCGTCCATCAACTGAGAGAACCACATCACACGGTTGCACGCCCGCTCGGTGTCCAGGCCCATCGTCATGCACATCTCGAACGATCCAGCGCTGCCCTTCCGCGGTATCAGACTTGACGCACGTCACACCAATGGCGAGGCGGGCTGGCACACGCCGCATGGATTCATGAAAGAAGCCAGTGTGGCTTGTGCCAAGACGCCGAACGACATCATGGACCGCTGCCTCGAAGAGCTCGGGCTCCGCGCAGGCAACGATGCCGTCTCGATGCTCACGCGCGACACGTGGCCAGTCCGTCCCGCAAAAGTGTGGATCAAAGAACCACTTCTCGATAGTCCGACAGGCTTTGTCGTAGACGCGTTCTCGCTGCGCCTTCGAGAGAGCCGGTCTCGAACTGCAGGCCTCCTGCTTCATCGCATCCTCGCTCGTTTCGCGTGCGCTCTGTGAGCCTTCCGACCGAAGTTTATCCCTTACCAAGGCGACCGGGGTGGCCCACTGCGATTGGCGCGGCCTGGGGATTTGCAAAGACGGCCAGCAGCGCAGCGAGCCTACTTCACCGTCGCCGGAAAGAAGTGCCACGTTCCCTCGGACCGCCGCAGCGCCAGATAATGCTGACCTAACGACCCGGAACGCAGGTCGATGGTCGCCTGAAGAGTCGTGATCCCGTTTCGAATCTCCGCACGGCCCTTCGCAGAAGCTTGCGATCGCGGCTCCCCTTTCACGAGCCGAATCTCGTACGCCCCAGGCTCAGCTCCCACCGGCAGCAGGATCGTCATGTTCAGAAGGCCGCGAGGAAGGACGACCGGCGGCTGTTCCTCGTCTCCTTGGGCACTCCGACTGACCGTGTGTTTTCGGAGGTCAACGTGAACACGTGATGGCTCGGCGAGCACCGCGTCAGGCGCGCGACCGTGACCAGTGGGCCCCTTTGCTGCAAAGAAGACGAACCAAGCAGAAAGGCCCGCTGCGAAAATGACCACCGCCGCGGCGGCCGCCCACCATCTCAGATGATGCCCGGTCGCCAGGGCCCCAGTTACGGCGCCCTCTTGGATTGCCCGGAACTCTCGGTAGCAGGGAGAGCACTGGATCAGGTGGTCGTACATGGGATCCCCGACCCGACGCTCGCGTTGCGCAAAGGCAATGAGGACACCACGTGGCGGACATCCTACGCGGTCCGGATTCGGGTTTGCCTTTCCCAGAACCTGGTCGATCTCGTCTTCAGCGTTGAACGCCGGGACATCAGGGCGTTGTGTGTGATTTGCCATCGTCTTTCTCGGTGTCAAGCGCGGTTTCGCACGAGCACTGTGTGCTCGTCCCGCTTCACGCATTACCCGGTCCGTTTGCTCTGAACGCCCAAGAAGCGACGAATCTTCGCCCGAACGCGCGACAGAAACATGTCGGTCGCCGCCACCGAGCTCCCGCGGAAGGCAGCAATTTCCTGGCTCGAATGGCCGTCCCTCTTCCACATACACACGCGCCATTCTTCAAACGTCAGACGCTCGAAGATCTCCCGCATGAGGACCTGCTCCTCGATCTGCTGCGGGGTACCAACGGAAGCATGAATCGTCGCTAGAACCGCGTCACTCTTGTCGGAAGGCAGAGTCCGCCCATGGACCCGATTGGCCCCGCGCCGGATCCACGACGTTGCGACACTCCGTAGCGCCGCCCATGCGTACGCGTGCAACTTCTCGATCGGCCCATTGCACCGCTCTCGACGCGCGATTCGCCGCCCGGCCTTCTCGAAAAGCTCAGTGACGAGCCACTCGTCCCACAGTCCAGGAAACTCCCGGTGGAATCGAGGCAGGAACTGTTCGAGCGCCGCCTGAATGTGACTGTCCAGCGGCTGTCCGTGGTCGTCGAGGAGCCTGAGCTTGGGGAGGTGCTCCATGATTCCCTCGGGATCGCGCGACGTACAGACGGAGCGCGATGGCTCCCGTGAGTACGCAGTTTCTTCAACCCGCCAGCAGCGAGCTCATGCGATGTTAGGTTTCGGCCCGAACTAGCGTTCGATCTAGTAGGGAACGCCTGACGCGCGTAGCGTCATAGGCCCGAGGTCATGGAGCAGGTTCTCAGGACGGCGCGCCGGCTGGCGCGCGATCATTCAATGCGTACTTCACATCATCGCCGCGTTGGCCGTCACTTGTCAATCGGGACGATTCGCGTCACCGCGTTTCGTCCACACTCGACCGTCCAGGGCCTGCGTGACCTCGGTGTCCTATAACTGCGTCCCAATCGCCGCGGGTGGACTGCCACCGGAATCCCGATCGCCTTCCCGATGGCAGAGCCACCCGCGCGCGTGAACACATAGATCCGCGCTAAGTCGGGTTCAGACCGCGCATCGCGGTCGAGGTGTGCTTTGAGTGCGCACGCCCTACGCGGGTTTCTCTGAAGGAGGTGTTCCGGTGCCAGCCGGTTCCACCATTCCCGTGGTTCCAGAAGGATGTGGCCGTGAGGTCGCGCCTCACAACGTTCGCGTGGAAGCCCAGACACCTGCGTTCAACGCCTCAGCCTTCGGATTCACAGTGCAACAGTCACAGATTCTTCTGCTCGCGCTCGCTCTGCTCCTCCTTCCGCGCATTGCGTTCGCCCAGGCTCCGTGGGAACGCGCAGCCCTCAATCTCGAACAGACCTTCACGGGCCCGCTCGCCCGATCGCTCGCCCTGGTGGCGATTGTGATTGGCGGCTTAATGTTCATGTTCGGCGAGGGTGGAGCTAAGCGCCAGGTGGCAGGCATCGTATTCGGCGGTGGGCTTGCGCTGTTCGCCGGGCAGTTCTTGACCTGGCTTTTCTGAGGGGACGCGATGACTTCCGGTGGCGATCGATTCATGTCTGAAGGCCCCACGTATCGTCCTGTTTACAAGGCGCTGCACCAGCCATTGACCATCTGCGGTGTGGATCGACGGCTGTTCTTCCTCGCCATGCTCCTAGGGGCTGCAGCCTTCAACCTGTTCTACTCGTTCCTCGCCGGCCTCCTGATGTTCGCCGGCATGTACGGCTTCTCGCGGTGGGTAACGTCGCGCGACCCCGAGATGCTCCACATTCTGCTGCGCTCTTCGCGTATCCGATGCCGGTACGACCCGGGAAAGCATCGACGTGTCGATCTGGAGGTGATCTCGTGTTGAGGGTCGGGCGGATTCTTCGGGACTACCGCGAAGCCGGCGCCGTGAACGAGCTCCTCGCAGTCTGGGGCTTCGTGGACGACGGCACGTTTCTCACGAAGAGCGGCAGCCTCGGCGTGGTCTATCGGCTGCGGGGGATCGACGCAGACGGGCTGACCTATGCACAACGCCGCTCCTTCGCGCATCACATGGAGGCAGCTCTGCGGCTTCTGGACGAGCGCTACCGGCTCTACGAATACCTGATCAAACGTAACGTAGACACCTTCACAACGCCGCACGCCTCCGACCCGATCGCACAGGAGGCGCTGGCGCGCCGGGCCGCCTATCTCAACAACCGGCGCTCGGATCTCTACGAGCTGTCGCTCTTCTTGGTCCTCCTGCACGAACCGCCCGTACGCTCCACCGCGAGCACCAGACTCCGTGGCTTCTGGTCGCATCCACGAGACGCGTTGCGCGCGTGGCTCTCGACGGATCGAGCCGTGAGCCTTCTCCAGGATACGTTGGACCGAGCGATCGACCGCCTCCATCATGAGGCACAGGCCTTCGAGACACAACTCGCCGATCTTGGTCCAGAGCGCCTCCCCGCCAAGGAAGCGTTCGCATTCTTTCGCCGACTGGTGAACTACGAACCACGCACGTTGGCGGCTGTGCCACCCACTCCGATGGCACACGTCGACTACTTCGCCGCCGATTCTCCCATCGAGTGCCACCGTGATCATCTCCTGGTCGGAAGCCGGGTCGTGAAGGTGCTCTCAATGAAGGAGCCGCCGAGTCGGACATTTGCGCACGTTCTTGGCGATCTCGTTGGGGTGTCGGGCGAGCTCGTCGCCTGTCTCGAATGGCAGCGCATTCCACCTGACCGAATGCGCCGGAACATCCACGCTCGACGCCGCCACTTCTTCAATCGGCGTGTCTCCCTCGTCAACTACGTGTCGCCGGACACACGTCCCGAGGAGATGCTTGTAGACGACTCGGCAACCGCCACGGTGAAGCAGCTCGGCCACGCACTAACTGAGCTGGAAGTCAACGGACACTTCTTTGGCGCCTGCTCCCTCACCCTGGTCCTCCACGGCGAGAGCAACCGTGCGGTACAACATCAGACGGCGGAAGCGATGAAAGCGCTCGCCGTTCATGACGGCTGCTTCTTCGAAGAGACCTACAACGTACTGAATGCCTGGCTGAGCATCGTGCCGGGCAACTCGGCTCACAATCTCCGCCGCCTCGCCTTGCTCGAAACGCACGTTTCCGACCTCAGCTTTCTTTTCACGTCTGACCTCGGAGAGACCCTGAGTCCGCACCTTGGACAACCGCCGCTCGCCATCTTCGAGACACCTCATCGCACACCGTACGCGTACAACCTGCACGTCGGCGACGTCGGGCACACGCTGGTGTTGGGCGCTACGGGCAGCGGCAAGAGCTTTACCCTCAATTTCCTGGTCACGCACGCGCAGCAGTACGAACCGCTGACCGTCATCCTGGACCTCGGGCACAGCTACCGCAAGTTGACCACCCTTTTGCAAGGCCGGTACCTGGAGATCGGTTTGCGCCGGCGCGAGGTCACGATCAATCCGTTCGCCCTGGATCCCACGCCGGAGCACCTGCACTTTCTGCAGGCCTTCGTTCGCCTGTTGCTCGAAGCCGACGATGGATACCGCCTCAGTGCGCTGGAGGACCGTGAGGTGTACGAGGCCGTGGAAAACCTCTACGTGCTCGACCGCAGCCAGCGGCGGCTGTTCACGCTCGCCAACCTGCTGCCGCGCCCCCTGGCTGCCCGGCTCCACAAGTGGATCGAGGGAGGTCCGTACGCGGACCTGTTCGACCATGTCGACGACACCCTGACGCTTGGTCGCCTACAGGTGTTCGATTTCGATGCCATGAGCACCTATGCAGTGCTACTTGAACCATTGCTCTTCTACGTGCTCTATCGCGTCACTGCGTGCATTCAGGACCAGGCGCGAACCGGCTCACTCAAGCTCTGCGTCATGGATGAGGCCTGGCGGCTCATCCAGCACCCGGTGCTGCGAGCGTATGTGGAACAGGCGCTCAAGACCTGGCGCAAGCACAACGCCGCAATGATCCTCGCCACCCAGACGGTGGATGACTTCGCCTCCGTCGCGCTCCTCCGCACGGTCGTGGAGAGCTGTCCGACGAAGCTCCTGCTGGCGAACCCATCCCTGGACCGCCGCCAATACGCGGAGCTGTTCCAGTTGAACGAGATGGAGCTCGACCTGCTGGCCGATCTCCTGCCACGGCAGCAGATCCTTCTCAAGCGTCCACGGCTGACGAAGGTTCTAACGTTGAACGTCGACCCGCGTTCGTACTGGCTCTACACCAACACGCCCGTCGATAACGAGCGCGTGAGGGCAATCTTCGGCGAGTTCGGCTTTTCTGAAGGTCTCGATCGCCTCGCGGCCTCGGCGTGACGGAAGGAGACGTTGATGAACACTCGCGCTGCTGTCTACATACTCGTGATCGGGATATCGGCCATCCCCGCTGTCCGGCTCGCCGTAGCCGGCGAGACGACCGGTATCCGTGAGGTGCAAGCGTCATCGCGCAGCGTCATCCCTCTTCAGACCCGCCTGCGCTATACGACGATGATTCTGCTGCCGGATGGGGAGGACATCCTGGATGTCATCTGCGGCGATCGGGATTTCTGGGTCATCAGCGCCACGCACAACATTGCGCACGTGAAGCCAGCGAAGGCTGGAGCCGCCACGAACCTGAATCTCGTGGCTGCGAGCGGGACCGTGTATTCCTTTCTGCTCCGCGAGGACAGCAAGTCTGAGACGCCGGATCTGAAGGTGTACGTAAACGCCGACTCGCCAACGGCCGGCGGTGCGCCGAAGTACTTCAGCGCCGCGCAGGTCGAAGAGTTGCGTGCGGACCTGGCCAAGGCGCGCGCGGCCGCAGAGGAGGCAAAGCGGCGCGCAGACAAAGCGGTGGCGGCGTACCGGCAAGAGTATCCGATACGTCTCCAGTTCGTTTATGGGACACCCGATTACGAGCGCCCGTTCTTCGTGCGCGCCATCTGGCACGACGGCAAGTTCACGTACGTGAAGACGGATGCCCGCGAGCTTCCAGCGCTCTATGAGGAAACCGATGGGAATCCCTCGCTGGTGAACTTCCAGGTGCACAACGGCACATATGTGATTCCCAAGGTCCTTGACCGGGCGTATCTCTCACTCGGGAAGCGACGGTTTGAGTTCAAGCAGGAGCGGTGACTTATGGCGGACCAGGCGCCCGAACCCGCGCCCGTAACTGATCACCGGGTCACACCACGGGGGGTCCTGCCGCGTGGGATCCAGACTTGGCTGATGCTCGGTCTCGCGTTCGGTATCGTGGTTGTCATTCTCGTCACCGGTCATCCGGATCCCCCGGTGCGCCCCGGGTTCAGGCCGACGCCGGAGGCACCAAGCGCTGACCGCGTGCGCGACTACCACGAGCGGCTTCGGGCGATGGAGATGCAGGACGCCGAAGAAACCCAGGATAAAAACCTACGGCCTGTGGTCCACGCCGAAACGCGGCAACCGCGTGCACGCGACCCATTAGCGGCCGAACGACAGCGGCGAGAGTACGAGAGCCTGTTCGCCAGCAACGTCGTGCTGAGCCGCAGACCGGAAGGCGAGCGGCCGGACATAGGCCGATTCGAAGCACCCGCCGGCGACGGCGCGGTGCAGGACGAGCCCACGAGCTCCTCTATCGATGAAATTGCCGATGCCGTGGTTCGCGCCACGCTCCGCGCCGGCGCGACGCCAGCAGCGCCAGCCGTTTCGGCCGCGGCGCAAGACCGAGCCCGTCACGCTGATGATGCTTCAGCCCGTGTCACTCAGGACGACTCCGCGACACGCGTTCAGACCGATGCGATCCCTGCAAGCGGTTCTGTGCATCGCCTCGTCGAAGGAACAATCATTGATGCGGTTCTGGCAAACCGTCTCGACGGCAGTCTGCCGGCCCCCGTCAACTGCCTTGTTACCAATCCAGTCTATTCGCAGGACCGCCAGGACGTTGTGATTCCGGCCGGGGCTCGCCTGCTGGGCGAAACGAACCCAGTGGAAGCCCAGGGACAGACACGACTCGCCGTCGGGTTCCATCGGCTGGTGATGCCCAATGGCCAGATCCATAGACTGGAGCAATTCCCCGGCCTCAATCAGATTGGCGATGCCGGGCTCCGGGATCGCGTGAACCACCATTACTGGTCCACGTTCGGAGCCGCCGGAGCCGTTGGCCTCATCACCGGGCTTGCACAATACCTCGGCACGGGTGGTGTCGGTGGCAGGGATGGCGACCGCACCGTCATCATCGCCGGCGGAGCCGATGCGACCGCACAGGCCAGCCTCCAGGTGATGAATCGTTTTCTCAATCGGCTGCCTACGGTCACCATTCGTGAGGGC
>JBOGIN010000334.1:0-6059 GCA_050742275.1 Vicinamibacteraceae bacterium | reverse complement strand
CTCTACAGCTCTGCGACGCCGTGGTGGCGGGTCAGGAAGTAGCCGGAAACGACGACGATGACGAGGCCGTTGATCGCGAGGATGAGCGGGGCAGAGGTGAGACTTGCCACGGTGCCGCTGAGCAGGTTGCCGAGCGGCATGCCACCCCGAAACGCCACCATGAAGATACTCATCACCCGGCCGCGCAAGTGATCTGGTGCCACCAATTGGGCGAGCGACGTGAGCAACGAGCTGGTCATGATCACGGCCCCGCCGCTCGCGAAGAGCAAGACGTAGGTGACCCACAGCTCGCGCGACAGGGCAAAGGCCACGACGAGCACGCCGTAAACGCCCAGCAAGATGAGCAGCGTGCGCCCCATGTGCGCGAAGCGGCCCAGCCAGGCCACGACGAGCGCGCCCGCGACGGAGCCAGCCCCCGCGCAGGTCATCATCCGGCTGTACTCACCCACACCCTCGTGGAACACCTCCTGCGCGAACACCGGCAGCAGCGTTTGCATGGGAAAGCCGAGGAACGTGGAGAGAAAGGCCACGGCGATCAGCGAGACGAGCGCCTGGCGGCCGCGGACGTAGGCGATCCCCCGGCGGAGGTCGTCCAGGATGTGCGGCTGCTCCCGTTTGACCTCGTGCGGCGGCAGCCGCAGCAGCGCCAGCGCCGCCACCACGAACAGGAATGAGACGCCGTTGATCAGGAAGCAGGCGGCCATGCCGAGCGCCGCCAGCGTGGCACCCGCCATGAGTGGGCCGACGACGCGGGCCAGGTTGAACTGGATCGAGTTCAACGCAATGGCGTTCGGCAGGTGGTCACGCGGCACCAGCGCCGGGATCAGCGACTGGTAGGCCGGGCCGCCGAACGCCTGGGCGAGGCCGGTCACGAACGACAACGCCAGGACGTGCCACACCTCGACGCGCGCCGTGAACACCAGGCCGGCGAGCGTGAAGGCACAGGCAAGTTGAATCCACTGCGACATCATGAGCAAGGAGCGCCGATCGCGCCGGTCGGCAATGACGCCGCCAATGAGGGTGAAGAGCAGAATCGGTACCTCGCCTAGAAACGAGTCCAAGCCCAGATAGAATGCCGAGCCGGTGAGCGTCAGGACCAGCCAGCTCTGGGCGACTCGCTGCATCCAGGTTCCCGACGTGGAGGTCGCTGCCCCAAGCCACAGGAGCCGGAAGTTCCGAGACGCGAGCGCCGTGGCCATGCGTGCGAGACCGCGCGCCTCGACTCCGCTCGGCGGCGGGAGATTTGTGTCGAGTCGAGTGTCGGGTGTCGTCAATGGGACCTTTGATGCTGAGGCAGGGCCAGTAAAGCCAATGCCCTCCGGTTGCATTCTGCTACACTTTTTCGTTCGGAAGGAGCGGCCTCTTGAGCGCAGGACCCATTTCTCAGTTCGTGGACCGTCACTATCGGCACTTCAACGCGGCAACGCTCAAGGACGCCGCCGACGGCTATGCGAGACACCTCGAGGACGGCGGCGTCATGCTCGTCACGCTGGCCGGCGCCATGAGCACGGCCGAACTGGGGCTCTCGCTCGCGGAAATGATTCGCCAGGACAAGGTGCACGCCATCTGCTGCACGGGCGCCAACCTCGAGGAGGACCTCTACAACCTCGTGGCCCACGATCATTACGAGCGGATTCCCAATTATCGCGACCTCACGCCATCGGATGAGGAAGCGCTGTACACCAGGCACCTCAATCGGGTGACCGATACCTGCATCCCCGAAGAGGAAGCCATGCGCCGCATCGAGCGGTTCGTCATGGCGGATTGGGAAGAGGCGGACCGCGCGGGCGACCGGAGGTTTCCTCACGAGTTCCTCTACGGCCTCCTGCAAAGCTGCCGCCTCGAGGAGTTCTACCAGATTGACCCGCGCCATAGCTGGGTGGCCGCCGCCGCGGAGAAGGGGCTGCCGCTCTTCGTGCCCGGCTGGGAGGACTCCACGCTGGGCAACATGTACGCGGCGCGCTGCATTGGCGGCCATGTCAAACACCCCACCACGATCAAGAGCGGCGTGGAGTACTTCATCGAGCTCGCACGTTGGTATCGGGAGACGAGCGTCGAGCGCTCGATTGGATTCTTCCAGATCGGAGGGGGCATTGCCGGTGACTTCCCGATTTGCGTCGTGCCGATGCTGCACCAGGACCTGAAGTTGTCCGACGTGCGGCTGTGGGGCTATTTTTGCCAGATCAGCGATTCGACGACGAGCTACGGCTCGTACTCGGGGGCCGTGCCCAATGAAAAGATTACCTGGGGGAAGCTCGGCGCCGAGACGCCCCGGTTCGTCATCGAGTCGGACGCGACAATCGTCGCGCCCCTCGTGTTCGCGAAGGTACTCGGCTGGTAGCGAAGGTGTCGTAGAGTGACCTCCAAGCCATCCCTGTTTCGGCTCTTCCTGATCTCGTTCCTCGTCCTGTTCCTCGAGGTCGCGCTCATCCGCTGGATGCCGGCGTACGTGCGCCTGCTCTCGTACTTCGCCAACTTTATTCTGCTCGCCAGCTTTCTCGGAATTGGCGTGGGCTGCCTGCTGGCTCGCGTCAAATGGGATCTGTTCCGGGCGTTCGCCCTGATTCAGGCCGCCGTCGTCACGGCCGTGTACTTCCTGCGCTTCGAGGTGGCGATCCCGATCACCTCCAGCCAGATTTACTTTTCGAGCGGCACCACCGAGCGCGTGGTGCCGGTCGAGAGCACGTACTTCCTGCCCCTGTTGTTCATCGTCGTGGCGGTGCTGTTCGCCACGCTCGCCCAGCGCATGGGGCGTGAGATGGAGCGACATCCGCCGCTCCGCGCCTATCTCGTCAATCTCATCGCGAGCTTGGCGGGCGTTGGCGGATTTGCCGCGATGTCCTACTGGCAGCTCCCGCCGGTCGTCTGGTTCGGCGTCGCGCTCCTGGTGGCGCTGCCGTTCGTCTGGGAGCTGCCGCGCACGTGGGCGATTGCCAGCACCGCGCTCCTCACCGTTTCGCTGAGCTTCGTGATCGCGCTGCAGACGGGCACGATCTGGTCGCCGTACTACAAGATCACCACGTACGACGACAACGGCGAGATGGTGGTGGAGGTCAACAACATCTTTCACCAGTCGATGGCCCCGATCGCCCACAAAGAGTACTTCTACGAGTGGCCGTACACGGTGTTCGGCGACACGTTCGAGAACATCCTCATCCTGGGGGCCGGCTCGGGCACGGACGTCGCGGCGGCGCTCAAGCACGGCGCCGCGCATGTGGACGCGGTCGAGATCGATCCGGTGATTGCCGCGCTCGGGCGCCGTTATCACCCGGATCGCCCCTATCACGATCCGCGCGTGCGCATCGTGACCGACGATGCCCGGCATTTCCTGCGGACGACCGATCGGAAGTACGACCTCGTGGTGTTCGCGCTGATCGACTCGCTCACGCTGCAATCCAGCTTCACGAGCGTGCGGCTCGAGAGCTACATGTTCACCGAGGAATCGTTCCGCGCCGTGCGCGACCTGCTCGAGCCGGACGGCGTGCTGGTGATCTACAACTACTTCCGTGAGAAGTGGCTCGTCGACCGACTGGCCAACACCGCGGAGCGGGCGTTTGGTGAAGCGCCGCGCGTCCACCTCCATCAGGAGCATGCCTATCTTGCCGTCATGATGGCAGGGCCTGGCCTGGCGCGCGTGCCGGTGTTCCCGCCGCCGCCGGATCGTGTGGCCGCCTACAACCAGCCGGACGTGATCAGCCCCGGCCGTCCACTCGAGCGGGATCGCAGCGTGGCGCCGGCCCGTGACGACTGGCCCTTCCTCTACATGCAGTCGCCGACGCTTCCGGCGCATTACGCCTGGGCATTGGCGCTGGTGCTCGGCCTCTCGACGGTCAGCGTCGGCGGTGCGCTGCGATGGGCGCGCAAGGCCAGCAACCCCGGGCACCACCCCGCGGAGGCCGGCCTCTCCCCGCTGGCCCCGCAGTTCTGGGTGTTCTTCTTGCTCGGCGTCGGGTTCATGCTGCTCGAGACGAAGTCGATCATCCAGTTCGCACTGCTCTGGGGATCGACCTGGGTCGTGGCCTCCCTCGCGATCGCCTCCGTGCTCGTCATGGCGGTTGCCGCCACGCTGACGATGACGAGGTACGAGCTCCGCCGGCGGTGGCGCGTCGGCGCTATTCTTCTGGCGTTGATCGGCGTGAGCTACGTGGTGCCGATTGGATCCATCGGCTTCACCAGTCGCACGGCGGAGTCGATTTTCTTCGCGGTGCTGGTCTTCAGCCCTGTGTACTGTGCTGGGATCCTCTTCGGCGCCAGTCTCAAGCGCACCCCCGCCGTGTCCGCCGCCTACGGCGCCAACCTGCTGGGCGCCATGCTCGGGGGCGTCATGGAATACCTCTCCCTCGTCACCGGGTATCGCTTCTTGCTGCTCATCATGGCTGCGTGCTACCTGGGTGCGCTGCTGCTTGGCGCAGGTCGCGGCGCACCTGTCGGAGGTGAGAAGGCAACCGCGTGACGAATCGGCCTATCGGGCCGACGCTTTGGCTTTGCGGCGTGCCTCGAGAAAGGCAATATCTTCCGCGTCGCCGGGCGATGAGCGCCGGGCCCGGGCGGTTCGATCTTTTGCCCCTGCGTATCTCTTGTGGGAGTTATCGGACTAACCCCTTCACACTCAGAACCTTGACCTTGACGCTGCCGCAGGCCACAATATGATCCAACCGGGAGAGCTGGGGTGGTCTCGCCAGACACCGCGCGAGCCGTTGCGCTCGATTCAAACCCGTCGGATGGCGTGTCTGAGACACGGCCTGATCAGCCGGCGGGGCAGCTCACGGGCTGTCGCCTCCTCTCGGTCATCATTCCTCTCTACAACGAGGAACCGACTGTCGGTACGCTCGTCGATCGGGTCTTACAGGTTCCCGTCGCCAAAGAGATCATCGTCGTCGACGACGGCTCGACCGACGGATCGGTTGCCGTGTTGCGCGAGCGGTTCCTGTCGTGCATGCCGAACGTTCGGCTGGTACAACACGACCGGAATCTGGGCAAGGGCGCGGCGATCCGGACAGGGCTGGCCGTTGCCGCCGGCGACATCATCCTCATTCAGGACGCCGACCTCGAGTACGATCCACGGGACTACGTCAGAATCCTCGAGGCCTTCGAGCAGCCGAACGTGCACGTCGTCTACGGCAGTCGATTCAACAACGTGGATCGATACCGGTTCGTCTGGCACTGGTTCGCGAGCCGATTTTTCCGCGCCCACTACGAGATCCGCCTGCTCCACCATTTCGTCGGCATTCAACTCCTCAACGGGCTGGCCAACCTGCTCTACGGCGCACACGTCACCGACGAAGCGACCTGTTACAAGGCGTTTCGCCGCGAGGTGCTCGAGCGGGTCCACTTGACGTGCAACGGCTTCGACTTCTGCCCCGAGGTGACGGCCAAGGTGCGCAAGGCGGGGTTCACAATCACCGAAGTCCCGGTCTCTTATCATCCTCGCAGCCACAGAGAAGGAAAGAAGCTTCATTGGAGGCACGGTGTCACAGCAGTCTTTACCCTCATCAAGTACTTCTTCATCGAATGATGTTGCGAGACGCCCGGTGAAGCGGGTGTTGCTGATGTACCCGCCGAGCGGCGTCTACATGCGCGACGATCGCTGCCAAGCGCCAGTGGACGGGATGAGCGCCCAGCCCAATCGCTCGCCGCTCGACCTCGCGTACATGGCGGCGGTGCTGGAGAATGCCGGGATCGAGTGTCGCATCAGCGACTTTGCGGCCGAGCGCGCCGCCTGGGAAGACGTGCGCGCGGGCTTGAAGAGCTTCAAGCCGGACCTCTTGCTGGTGAGCGTCACGACGCCCACGCTCGTTCGCGATCTCGCCGCCTGCCGGCTGGCCAAAGAGATGGACCCGTCCACGATCACCGTGGCCAAAGGCGCGCACTTCACGCCCAAGGATGAGGAGGTGCTCGAGGGGCATCCGGAGCTGGACGTGGTCGTCCGCGGCGAGTCGGAGCACACGCTGACCGAGATTGCCACCCACCGCGACTGGGCGCAGGTGCTGGGCATCAGCTACCGCGTGAACGGTGAGCTGGTGCGAACGGCCGACCGCCCCTTCATCGAGGTGCAGGAT
>JBOGIN010000333.1:0-6419 GCA_050742275.1 Vicinamibacteraceae bacterium | reverse complement strand
CCCGTGCGCGTCCGGAGGGCGGCCGCCATGGCTGCCGTCAGGCGATTCCAGCTCTCCGTCTCGGCACGGAGGGCACGGCGGCCTGCCGCCGTCAGCCGGTAGTACTTCGCGCGGCGGTTGTTTTCCGACACACCCCACTCGCTCTGGAGGAGGCCCCGGTGCTCGAGACGGAACAGCGCGGGATAGAGCGCACCTTGTTCGACCAGCAGCGCGCCGCCGGTGATCTGCTCGATTCGAAGCAGCACACCGTACCCGTGCAGCGCGCCCAAGGAGACCGCCTTGAGGATGAGCAGATCGAGCGTCCCTGGCAGCAGATCGGCGCGAGGTGGCATCGACTCTCCAAGTCTCCTAAGTAAATTAGGAGAATGATGCCCCGTTCTTTCCTAAGTTGTCAAGGAGAGAGTGGAGTCGCGTCGATTGTCACGGGCGAGCGGCGTCGGTGCTCTCCTTGACGGGCCAACGCTCGGATTCAGTGCGGGCTCCACGGAGATATTCTTCTATCTCTTTCACCACGTCTGGATGCTTTGCCGCAACGTCGTGCTGCTCGCCGACGTCGCTCGTGAGATCGTAGAGCTCCAACGGCTCGTCCAGGCCATGCCGCACTGCCTTCCAGTTGCCATGCCGCACGGCCTGGTCGAAGCCCCGCTCGTGGAACTCCCAGTAGAAGAAGTCGTGCGTGGGCTGCGCCTCGCCGCGGAGCGCGCGAGTCATGGACATCCCGTCGATACCCTCCGGCGTCTCCGCGCCCGCGAGCTCCGCGAACGTGGGCATCATGTCCCAGTGTGCCCAGGCATGGTCGCTGACGCGGCCTGCGGGCACCACACCGGGCCAGCGCGCGATCATCGGCACCCGTATCCCGCCTTCGTACAGATCCCGCTTGATGCCGCGAAGGGGGCCGCGGCTGCCGAAGAAGTCCGGATCCGCGCCTCCCTCCTCGTGCGGGCCGTTGTCGCTCGTGAAGAGCACGAGCGTCGAGTCGTCCAGTCCCTCGCGCTCGAGGAGCGTCATCAGCTCACCGACGTAGCGGTCGACCCTCGTCACCATGCCGGCAAAGGCGGCGTGCGGCGTTGGTTGCGACCGATAGCCGCCTGACGGGCCCTGCTTCGGCGACGGATTGGCATCCGCCTTCTTGTTCTCAAACGGCGTTTCGGGAAAGCGTCCGACGAACGGCGCCATCGAATCCTTGGGGACGAGCAGCTCCGCGTGGGGCATCGAGTAGTTCAAGTACAAAAAGAACGGCTGCTCGCGCTCAGCGCTCCGGCTGATGAACGACTGTGCCTCCTCGGTCACCAGGTCGTTGGCATACCGCGACGGGTCAACGGCGACCCGCTTCCCGTTTCGGTAGAGATAGTCCGTATATTGGCGGTGGGCATGACGATGGTCCAGATAGCCGAAGGATTCGTCGAAGCCTTGAAGCGGGGGCAGGCCGGGCGTTCCAAGGCGCCCGAGTCCCCACTTGCCGATGACTGCCGTGCGGTAACCACGTTGCCGTAAGACCTCGGCAACCGTCACGTCCTCCGGTCGCAGCGGAATCTCACCGTTACCGCGGATCCACGCGTGTCCGGTGTGGAAGCCGGTCATCAGACTGTAGCGCGACGGGGCACACACGGTGCTGCCCGCGTAATACTGCGTGAAGCGAGTGCCCTCCTTGGCCAGGCGATCGATGTTGGGCGTTTCGAACCGGCGCTGTCCGTACGCGCTGAGATCGCCGTAGCCGAGGTCATCGGTCTGTATCAGGAGAACGTTCGGGCCCCCTTCGTGCTCGGCAACTTGGCGAGACACGCCACCGCTCTGTTCGGCCGCCACCGCCAGGCAGGCGGCGACCACCACCACCATGGAGACCATGCGACGTCGTAGCATGACCCTAGAGAGTAACGCCGACAGTGCTAGAACGCCAGTCATGACCGTTACGGCTTGACCTGCGACAAGATGGGCAGCACCTGCCCGTCGGGATCCCTGAAGAAGGCCATCCATTCCTCGGTCCCGTCCTGGTGCCGGTGAATCATATGGGGCGCGCTGATGAACTGGACGCCGCGTGCCTGCAGGCCGTCATACGCGGCATCGATGTCGGGCACGGAAAAGTAGAGGACGTTCTGTTCACCCGGACTGCCGTGCCGGCGTCGACTCAGGAAGAGACGCGTGCCAGCACAGTCGAAGAACGCCAGATCTCCGTCCGGGCTCGGGAACGTGTAGAGATGGGTCAGGCCGAGGACGTCACGGTACCACGCCACCGCTTTCGACACGTCCGTGACATGCCGCGCGACCTGGCCAATGGGTCCCAGCTTCGAGATCGTGGTCGTCATGTCAGCTCCCGCGCAGCGGCGGTCATGACGCGCTCATGCTAGGGCGCGAGGAGGCGAATTACCCTCCCCCCTTTCAGCTCAAAAGCTGTACCGCACGCCGAGTCGGATCTGCCGTTCGGCATACGCGTCGTACAGCTCGAAGATGCGCATGAAGTCGCCTGCCTGCAGGTCGCTCACAGGGTTGCCGAACTTCGGCGTGTCGGTCACGTTCGTTGCTTCGATCCTTGCTTCCAGCCGGTGTGTTCTCCCGAGCGGGAATGCGCGGAACACCGAAAAGTCGAGGTTCCAGCCGCCGGGGCCGCGAAACGTGTTCAACGACGTGTTTCCGAAGCGAACCCCTTCGGGTTGCGTCCAGGCACTGGGGTCGAAGTAGTAGCCGTCAGCGCCGATCTCGCCGACCTCGTTCACCTCTCCCACGAGATCAGCCGTCTGCGTGTTGCCAGGTGTGTTGAGTGTCGTGCCGTCGGCCGTGACCGTGAACGGCGAGCCACTGAGCGCCGAAAAGATGCCGTTGACCTGCCAGTCGTTGATGAGCCCCTTCGCGAAGCCATCGCCTCGATCGCTGTGCCACGGGAGCTGGTACACGAACGCCATCTGGAAGATGTGAGGCCGGTCGGTGTCCGCGAGCGCCCAGTTCCGCGCCTGCGCTTCGGGCGTTGGGAGCTCGTAGTCCGTGCCGAGCCACATCGACCGGCTATACGTGTAATGTCCCTTGAGCAGCAGCCCGTCGGTCAATGGCCGAGTCACACCAACCTGCAGCGCGTGGTACGTTGTCTTCCGATACGGCGCGTACGTGGTGATGTCGAGCTGTCGTCCGTGCGACTGGTAGTAGGGACGATCCGTGTCCCCGCCCCCGAGATGCTGCACGTTGTTGATGTTGATCGTCGTGCCTTCTGAAGGCGGCAGACCATCGACGAGCCGGTTGCCGACATAAGCGAGATCAACCGAGAGGTCGAACGGCAGGCGCCGCTCCAGCGCCACGTTCCAGGAGTGCGTCCTTCCGCGATGCGTGGATCCAGGCACCGCCGTCTGCATGCCGACGGTGTTCGGCAATGGCACGCGGCCGCTGCTCAGGTCCGGACCTTCGAGCAACGGGATGCCCTGATCGAGCGTTCCGTACCAGCCGAACTGCGACATCTCCGCAGGCGTTTCGAAGGCGGCATTGAGCACGAGCGGGTAACTGAAGTCGCCGCGGAACGCCTCCTGCGCCGCCAGCCCACGAGCATCCAGCGTGCTGCCGTAGCCCGCGCGAACCACGGTGTCTTCGTCCAGCCGGTACACGGCGCCGAGACGTGGCGCGAACATGTCCTTTGGCGCTTCCAGCCCCATGTTCTCGGGGTTGCCGCCAACGCCGCCGATGAGCACATCGAGCGTCTCCACATCGAGCATCTCGATCTGCCGATTCGCGCGCTTCATGATCGGGTAGTACTCCCACCGCAAGCCAAGATCCAGTGTGAGATTCTGGTTCACCGTCCACCGATCGCGGAAGAAGAGCGCATGCTGCCACTCGCGGCCGGTGAACAGCTCATATTGGTAGCTCTTGCCGGCGGTGCCCACCAGGCCGAGCAGGAACGCCGCGTAGGTGTTGTAGAAGTTCGCCGTTTGCGATTCCGCGCTAAACGCTCTGGTGGCATTCTCGGCAAAGATGAAATTGCCGCGTGGGTTGGCCCGCTCCGGCTGCCAGTTGTCCAGCGCGAGGCGGTTCAGGAAGTACCCGCCTTTGAGCTCGTGCCGGCCTGCGAGCTTCGTGAGGTTGGTGCTGAACGATTGCGTCTTCTCGTCACGATAGATTGGGCTCCACGTTGGTGTGTCGCCCAGGTCGCTGAACCCGGTCGAGAACTCCGGCATGCCGGCATAGCGTGGATCCCCCCGTCCCTGGTCGTTGGTGCCAGGAATGCCGAGATCCACCCCCAACATGCCCAAGCCGAAATCTGGTGAGCTCACGAACTGGTCGAAGACCGAGGCGCCGAACGAGCTGTCCAACAGCAGCGTTGGCGTGAGGGACCACGTCTGCCCCGCGGTGACCAGATACACGTTCGTGTCGCCGCCGTCGCCCTCGGCGCTGCCGATCGGGAAGGTGAGCAGGTTGTCGACCAGGGCGCTCATGTGGCTGAACTTGCCCCAGATCTGGTGCGCCGCTGTTCGGTTCCAGTTGACCTTCAGGTCGTAGTGGTGCCGGTCCGTCGTGTCGCGGCGTGTGGTCCGATAGTTGTCGGTCAATCCGCCCGCCCCCGTGCCTTCGACGTTCGGCATTGGATACATCTCGAGCAGCCTTTTCGAGATCGGGTGGATCCGATCCGCTGGGATCACGTTGCCGGGAAACGGTGCGCGACCGGTGCCGGTGGCGAGGTCGCCGCTCGAGGGATTGTAGATGCGCTGCAGCGTGCCATCCGCATTCAGCGCGTTGCTGAAGTCGCCGTTGCGCAGCGCGGCATCCGGCACGTCGTAGAACGCGAACTCCTCGAGCCGGCTGATGTACCCTTCGTACGCTCCAAAGAAGAACAGCCGATCGCGGCGGATCGGCCCACCGAGGGTGCCGCCGAATGTCTGGCGCTCGATGGGGAGCTTTTCGGGCGGCTCGCCCTGGCCGAAGTAATACGGCGTCGCGTTCAGCGACTCGTTGTTGAAGAACTCGAACGCCGAGCCCTTGAAGTTGTTCGTGCCCGACTTGGTCGTCACGGTAATGGCCACGCCGGCAGCCATGCCCTCTTCCGCGTCCATGCTGCTCGTCGTGACGTTGACCGTGTCGATCGTCTCAGCGGGCGGGACGTAGACGTTGTGGTGCGGCAGCCCCACGTTCACGTTTCTGGCGCCGTCGATGAGCGTCGTGTTCGCCGCGCCCCCCTGCCCGTTGACGTTCATGTTCAGCGAGCGCTGCGGCGTGTCGGTTTCCGCGTTCTGGAAGGCCGGCGGCAGCGAGCCAGGCACGAGGACGACCAGTGATTGATAGTTGCGGTACTGATTGAGCGGGAGGTTTGTAATCTCGGTCGACTTCAGCTCGGTGCGGACATCCGCCTTGTCCGTCTGCAGGAGCTGGGCGGCCGAGGTGACCGTCACGCCTTCGGTCATGGCGCCCACTTCCAGCCTCAGATTCACGCGGCTGATTTGACCGACCGTGACCGGCACGTCCGATCGAGTCGCTTCACGAAACCCTTCCAAGGCGACCTTGACGTCATACGGCCCGGCTAGGACGTTCACGAAGTTGTAGGCGCCTCCAGTGTCGGTCGTCGTCTCGCGGGTGAGGTTGGTGGCCTTGTTCACGATCGTCACCGTCGCGCCAGGGATCACCGCGCCCTGTGCATCCGTGACGACGCCGACGATGCTGCCGTAGAGGAGCTGCGCGGACACACGCTCTGCGGTCAGCAGGAGAATGCCAAGGCCAATGACCGCCAGACAGAGACGTGACCGGAACCGGTCCGAATGTTCTCCCACAGCTCACCTCCTCACCTGAAGCCGTGGCGCATTGTAACAAACAACGGTGGCTTTGCTAAATGCCTTTCCAAAGTGGAGCGTGTGCGCTCAGACGACGTCCGTCGTTTGATCAGGGTGGAGGTTCCATGTTCGGGAGTGTTGACCTGGCGCGCGACATCGATGCTGCCGAAGCACGCCTCTGCACGGAGATTGCCCGCGCGGTTGCTGCACGCCGCCCCACTGAAGGCGTATTGGTCGAGGAGATCGGGGGTGGCGTTGCCACGTATGGAGGGCTTATTCGCCCATTAACAAGATGGTGGGCATTGGGTTCTTGGGGGACCTGGAAGAGTCGCAGCTCGCGCGCTTCTCGTCAAAGAACCACGCGACCAGCTGGCGCAATGCAGGCGACGCGACCGGGACGGGAGCTCACCGAGTTCATGTCGGCTCGGTGAGCCCGTGGAAACCCTCCCACGGCGGCAGTGCGGTGTCGTAAGGAGCAGCTGGCACCGCCCCGCGTCCATGGCATGACGTGTCGAGGATTACTTCTTGCGTGTGTAGACGAGCTCCATCGTCTTCTGCTCCTTGCCATCCGGTCCGACGTCGAATGCTTCGTGAACCTCCTTGTCGGGTCCCTCGTCGCGTGCGACCATGCGCATGGTCTTCATCGCGCCGCTAGTGTCCTGACTCAGTGGTTCGCGAAATAAA
>JBOGIN010000332.1:0-3486 GCA_050742275.1 Vicinamibacteraceae bacterium | reverse complement strand
GGCTTGACCGCCTGCTGCATGCGTGCCGGAGCAACCGCGTCGCGGTCCATCAAGCACTTGCCGACGATTGCGCGGATACCGCTCTCGCTCAGCGCCTCGAGCACCGCCTCGGTGTCGTGCACCGTCTCCATCGTGAGGATGCTCGTGGTCCCGGTCCTGAGCAGCTCGGCGACGGCAAGGCGGGTCGACGCTTGCAACGAGGCTGGCGTGTGCGCCGCCTCCAGCGGAAAGATTCGCTCGCGGAGCCAATCGAGCAGCCGGAGGTCGTCAGCGAGCCCGCGAAAGATCGTCTGACAGAGGTGAACGTGCGTCTGCACGAAGCCCGGGAGGAGGAGGCCGCCGCCTGCGTCGATCACGCGCTGCGGCGTCGTGCTGCCATCGAGACGCGGGCCAACGTCAACGATGCGCCCGTCCGCAACGGCAACGTCGCCGTCGATCACCTCCCAACGGTCGTTCATCGTCAGGATCCGCGCATTGCGGATGAGAAGCATGGGATTCAGGAAACAGGAAACGGGAAACGGGAAACCGTGGGCAAGACCAACCGTTACCAGAAGTGCGTGGCGAGGACATCGGGTGGACCGGCGGCGCCGTCCATCACACGGGTCGTGAGCACGATCTGCAGATTGCCCTGATGCCAGTCGTGTGGCGCTTCGCTCAAGGCTCGCTCCAAATGGTCCTGGCTGGTGAGCAGCTCCAAGGCGGCGGTGGTGCCAAACGGCGTGATGCCAGCGCCGATAACCACCAGGTTGCCCGTCGTTGGATCCAGCACGCGCGACACCAGCGCGTAGTCGCGGGCGACATCCAGCGCGGGCCAAGGCCGCTCGAGCTGCCAGTCGGTTCGCTCCGGATGCTGGCGATCCTGAATGAGAATCCGCTCGCCGTCGGGCGTGGGGAACGGCACGTACCTGAATTCGGACCCGAGCTCGAGTGTCCAGGCGTTCGAGAACATACCAACGAGGATGGTTGGCGACGCCCGCAGGTCGCCGAAGGACGTGGCCCGATTCTCACGGACGTGGTACGGCGTGCCGCGCTCATGGAGCAGCGCGGTCAGGCGGGCAATCGCGATCGCGTCGGTGACGGACACGAACCGCGTCCCGACCCGCTGCAATTCGTCTGGACGCACGGTCAGCGGCTTGGCCGCGCCGCCGCTCAGTGATGCCGTATCGACGGCCTGCCTCAGCCGCTCGGACAACTCGTACACGTCGTTGCTGCCGGTGCACACGAGGACGGGCACGGTCGATTGCATCAGCGGCGCCCAGAACCGCTCGAAGGTCGTCGACCTGCCACGGGAGCCGGACGCGAGCATCGTGCTGATGAGCGCCACGCCGGCGAGACACCCCAAGACAATCCCAAGGAAGCGCCGTGATAGTGGTGCGGGGCCCGCACGCGCACCGGCTCCGCGCGAGGTTGCGGGCGGCTCCTCGGCCGCGGCCTGTTGACCGTTGGGCGACGGCCACGTGAAGGCCGGTGTGTAGCTGCCGGCGGGCAGCGCGATCCGGAGCTCGCCCTGGTGAGGCGGGTCTGCGTAGTACTGACCCAGTCGCCGTCGAATTTCACCGGCGGTGACACGCACGACAGGATCGGCCGCCGTGTCGTACGTCGGCTGACGGCCGAAGACCTTGATGCCGAGCACCCGCTCCTTCAGCGGGCCGGGTGACTCGGCAAGCGACTGTTCGATAACGTGCTCGAGGAAGAGACGGCAGCGCTTGCTGCTGCGGAACTCAGGGCTCTCGGCTAGACGCTTCACTTGCGCTCGTATCGCAGCCTGCTGATCGGTGTCGAACAGAGGAGTGGCTGGATCCGGGCGCTGCGCCGGGCGCTCTCGCGCCTCGTGGAGCACCGGCCGTTTGCTGATCATGAATCCCGCGCAGAATATCACACATCAGGTTTATCTGGCACCGATGCAAGGACTTGCTCGAACGCGCCGCCTCGCGCTCGCCCGGCAAAGAACCGTAAAGTACCTTCCCATTCGGGAGCGTCCCCGCTTGGCTGCGTGGATACCAGCCAGCTCACCGCCGAGGCCCAGGCGACGCCGCGCGGCGTGACGCGGTGAGATTCTCCCACACGTCTACCCAGGTGCTCGCCGACCCGTTGAGCGCGAAGCTGCCGACGACGAGGTCTTGGTCGCCGTCGCCGTCGTAGTCGGCGACATCCAACGTGGCGTGAACCGGCGCCCCCAACTCCAGCGTGTGCCGCTCGAACCGGCCCGGCGTTGTCTGCTCCAACCAGATGAGTGAGGCGAGCTTTGAGGCCTCATCCGCCCCGCTCACCATCGCGCCGGCCACGATGTCGAGGTCGCCATCGCCATCGAGATCCACCGCTTCTGCGCGATGCGCTCCCGGCAACTGTGCGAGCTGATGCGCCGTGAAGGGATAGTTGCCGCGATTCTCGAGCCACATGATGCCGTGATACGGCTTCACGATCAGATCGTCGAACGTATCGCCGTGTGTCAGCAGGACGTCGAGATCATGGTCTTTGTCGAGGTCGATCACGTCGATGCCGGAGGAGCCCCAGTTCGGATGTGGCGCCGTTTAGATGGTCTCTGCCTTGAAGGCGGGAGATGTGGGCGTGTTGAGAAACGCGACAACGGACTCGTGCTCTTGTGCGAGCAGCGCCACGAAGTCTGGCCGGCCGTTCTCGTCGAGATCGGCGATCGGGACGTGGATCGCGCCGGTCCTCCGGTCCAGCGTTTTCTGGACGAACGACGGCGCCGCCCAGTCCTTCGTCTGGTTTTCCAGGAGCATGATCTGACCCGTGAGGCGCCATCCGAAGACCGCGAGGACAATGTCGAGATCGCCATCTGCGTCGAAGTCGGCAACCTGGGCGTCGGCGAGGCGCGCGAGCTTGTCAGCGACGGCTATTGCTTTGAACGCACCATTGCGCTGCTGTTGCAACCAGTACAGCGTGCCATTCTCGTGGTCGGCTGGCAGGAGGGATCCCAGATCGGCGACCAGCAAGTCCCGACGGCCGTCCTCGTCGAGATCGGCCATCTCGATGTGCGCTGGGTTACGGAGCGTTGCCAGCGTCTTCACACCGAGCTTCCCTCGCGGATCGATTCTGAGAACCTCTCCCGTGCGCATGTCGCTCGCGATGATCTCGATGGCCTCGTCTTCGTCGACGTCGACAAAGCGGACGTTGGCGATTGCCGGCATGTCGCTGGCAACCGGTGGCGCGAGCGCGTGTCGCGTCAGGCGCACCTTCGACGCCGTGATGGGGGGCCAAGGCTCCGCCTCCGGGAGCGCGTCCGGTGCGTGCGACTCGTAATAGCGGAGGACGCGCAGCCAGTCCGGGGGAAGAGGCAGGTCGTATTTGGCGCCGGCCAACTCCGGCAAGCCGTCCCGGATGAGCATCATGCGCGCGAGCGCATCGCGCCAGGCTGCGCGCGGCAGAATGTCCGCAGGCGGAAACCTATGGCAGGCGCCCGCGCAGACGGCACGCGCCTCTGCCTCGGTGGCGGTGGACGCCGATGCGGGCGCGCCCGTCGCT
>JBOGIN010000331.1:0-1644 GCA_050742275.1 Vicinamibacteraceae bacterium | reverse complement strand
GCGCGAGACCCTCGCCGGCTTGAGCGGTCTCGGTGTCCTCGTGCTCACCTGTACGGGCGAGCTCAGTCGCAACCACCAGGTGGGTGTGGAGCTGGGCAAGGGGCGCCCGCTGGGTGAGATTCTTGCCGGGATGAAGATGGTAGCCGAGGGCGTGAAGACCACCGAGGCGGCCGTCGCACTTGGCGCGCGGCGCGGGGTGGAGCTGCCGATTGCGGCGCAGATGGCCGAGGTGCTCGCGGGGCGAAAGGCGCCCCGCCTGGCGGTCGAGGAGCTCATGGCGCGTCCGCAACGGAGCGAGCTGGAGTAAGGAGCGAGCTGGAGTAAGGATCGTCTGACGTCATGGGATTTTTCGATCGACTGAAAGCAAGCCTCGACCGGACCAAACAGCAGTTCCGTGGCCGGTTCGACGAGCTGACCGGCACGGCGGATCAACAGAGCGCGTCGACACACACGGTGGAAGTCGACACGCTCGAGGCGCTCGAAGAGCTGCTCATTTCCGCGGATGTCGGCGTGGCGGCGACCGAGCGCATCGTCCGCGCGGTCGGGCAGCGGGCGCGCCGCGGTCAGGGCTTGCGCAGCCTCGTCGAGGAGGAAATCCTCCAGATCTTCGAAGAGGCGAACCGGCCCCTGCCAAACGGCGTCTCGCCGCGGGTCATGCTCCTGGTCGGTGTCAACGGTACGGGCAAGACGACGACCGTCGGCAAGCTGGCGAACCTGTTCCGGATGTCCGGTCAGGCGCCACTCGTGTGCGCCGCCGATACGTTTCGTGCCGCGGCGGTCGAGCAACTGGAGGTCTGGACGACCCGCGCCCGTGTCGATTTCGTGCGCGCGCATCCCGGCGGCGATCCGGCAGCGGTTGTCTTCGACGCCATCAAGTCGGCGCGGACGCGCGGCCGCGATCCGGTCATCGTCGACACCGCGGGGCGCTTGCACACCCGCGTGAACCTGATGAACGAGCTCGAGAAGATCAAGCGCATCGCCGCGCGAGAGGTGGCGGGCGCGCCGCACGACGTGCTCCTGGTGCTCGATGCCACGGTTGGCCAGAACGGTCTCGTGCAGGCGCGACAGTTCATGAGCGCGGCGGGCGTGAATGGAATCGTGCTGACGAAGCTCGATGGCACTGCCAAGGGCGGCGTGGCGGTGGCGATCGCCCAGGACTTGAGGCTGCCAATCCGTTACGTCGGGACCGGCGAGAGCATTGACGATCTCGTGCCGTTCTCGGCCGGCGAGTACGTTCAGGCGTTGTTCGAGGAGACCTGGTAGCCGTGTCGCTCGACGCCGGCGCGCAGGATGCTGCTGATCGGGAGCTCATGCGTCTGGCGCTGCGGCTCGCCGAGCGGGGGCGCGGGCGGACGAACCCCAACCCGCTCGTGGGCGCGGTCATCGTCTCGCCGAGCGGTGTGGTGGTCGGCAGCGGCTACCACCGCAAGGCGGGGGAGCCGCACGCCGAGATTCTTGCCCTCGAGGAGGCCGCCAGCGCCGCGCGCGGCGCGACGCTCTACTGCACGCTCGAGCCCTGTTGCCACCAGGGCCGGACGGGGCCCTGCGTCGTCCCGATTGCCGCGTCCGGCATCCAGCGCGTCGTCATCCCGCTCGAGGACCCGGACCCTCGGGTTGCCGGTCGGGGCGTCCGCTATCTAGGAG
>JBOGIN010000330.1:0-3409 GCA_050742275.1 Vicinamibacteraceae bacterium | reverse complement strand
CTACGACATCGCCACGTTCTCCATCATCGACTACGTTGGCGGTCTGCCCGACCTGAAGGCCCGCTTGGTCCGCCCGATCGGGGATCCAGACGAGCGGTTCCAGGAAGATCCCGTTCGGATGCTGCGTGCTGTCGTGCTGGCGTCGCGGCTCGACTTTATCCTCGATTCCACGATTCCGGAAGCCATCCACCGGCACGCACCGCTCATCGCGCAGAGCGCGGCGGCGCGCCTGCTGGACGAGTACTACAAGATCCTGCGCAGTGGAGCGGCGCGGCTTGCCTTCGCCCGGCTGGCGGATAGCGGTCTCCTCTATCACGTCACGCCGGAGCTCTTGACGGGCGACCAAGCGAGCCTGGCGCAGGCGCTCGAGGCGCTGGACACGTATCGAGCGCAATACCCCCAGGCGCCGGAGGCGCTCACGAACGCAGTCCTCATGGGGACGCTGCTCGCGCCGCTCGGCGTGGTCGGTCCACGCGGACGGAGCCCCGGCGCTCCAGAGACGGCGCTTCCCCAAACGCTGGGACTGCTGCCCGTCTCGCGTCGCGATGTGGAGCGGCTCGTGCAAGCACTCGACTTGCAGGCTCGATTACTCCAAACGGACCGGCCGGTACGGGCGCAACGGGGCATCCTACACCGCGGCGCGCTCGGAGACGCCGTCACCTGGCTCGAGCTTCACGGCAACCGCCCTGATGTGGTGGCGTATTGGCGCGAGCTGTTGGCGCAGCGCGGCCGCGCGCGGCCGGTCGATGGCACGAGCTCAGACGATCAAGACTCGCGCTCCCACCGCCGGCGCCGGCGTCGCCGCGGCGGCCGCCGTTCCCGCCCCGGGCATGTACGCAAATAATCCGGGGTCAGGCGTCAGGGAACAGGCGTCAGCAGGGATCAGGCATTCGCATCAGCCTGGCACCTTACGCCTTGCGCCTGCTGACCCCTGACCCCTGATCCCTGACACCTGCTAGTAGCGCCTGCCCCCTGAGTCCTGACGCCTGATTAGCCGTGCTTGCGCTCGAACTCCCGCATGAAGGTGGTGAGGGCATCGACACCGTCCTCGGGAAACGCGTTATAGATCGACGCGCGAATGCCGCCCACCGACCGGTGCCCCTTCAACCCGTCGAGGCCGTTTGCCGTGGCCTCGGCGACGAACTGCTTTTCGAGCTCCTCGCTTGGAAGCCGGAACGTGATGTTCATCCGCGAACGGCTGCCGGCCTGCGCATGGCCGCGATAGAAGTCCGTGCGGTCGATCTCCGCGTAGATCTTAGCGGCCTTCCGCTCGTTCTGCGTCGCGATGGCGTCGAGCCCGCCTTCGCGACCCAGCCACTTGACCACGAGACCGACGATGTAGATGGCGAACGCCGGTGGGGTGTTGTAGAGGGATCCGTTGTCCGCGTGCGTTGCATAGCTCAGCATCGTCGGCAGGCTGGAGGGCGAGCGCCGGGCGATATCGTCGCGGATGATCACGAGCGTGACGCCGGCCGGTCCGAGGTTCTTTTGCGCACCCGCGTAGATGAGACCGTAGCGTGAGACGTCAATCGGCCCACTGAAGATGTCCGATGAGGCGTCCGAGACGAGGGGGCTGTCGCCCACCTCCGGCAGCTCCGGCCACTCGGTGCCATAAATGGTGTTGTTCGAGGTGATGTGCACGTACGCGCGTCCGGCGGAGAGCTGTATCTCGTCCTGACGTGGGATACGTGTGAAGCGCTCCGATTCGGTCGAGGCGGCAACATGGACGGTTCCTACGCGCTTCGCCTCCTTGACCGCCTTCTGGGACCAGGTACCGGTCACGATATAGTCGCCCGTGCCTCCCTGCGGGATCAGGTTCATCGGGACCATTGAGAACTGCAGGCTGGCGCCGCCCTGTAGGAACAGCACGTGGTAGTTGTCGGGAATGCTGGCCAGCGCGCGCAGGTCAGCGACGGCCTCTTGAAGAATCCGCTCGAAGGCTTTCGAACGGTGGCTGATCTCCAGCACCGACATGCCGACACCCGGCAGCGAGACGAGGTCCCGCTGGGCCTCCTCGAGCACGGCGAATGGAAGGATTGCAGGCCCGGCGCTGAAGTTGAAGATACGGTGCACAGTAGTGTTAGTAGTCATCGCTCACGGTATTATCCCACGGTCCAGACGCGCGGCCTGAAGGCCGCGCGCTACATGGCTTCTGTCGCGCCCTCTAGAGCGAGACGACTTGGAGGTCGAGGATATTCGCGTTGCCGCGGCGGAGGGTCTCGAGCAGCGCCTCGTCCGGCTCGGATCCGAGGTTGACGCGCGCGACGGCCGCCTCGGCGCCCTCGAACACGACGTTCTCCGTTTCTTGCGCGTTGATTCCGCGGTCGCGCAGCGCATCGAAGACATGCGCGAGCACGCCGGGCCGATCGCGGTGGCGGATGACCAACATATGCGTCGCCGGCGAACGGCGCGCGAGGTTGACGACGTTGGGCACCTTTCCGGTGTCTCGATAGGCCAGCACGATACGCACGGTCTCGGCAGCAATCGCCTCTTGCGCTTGATCGGTCGAGGCGCCAATGTGGTGCGTTCCATAGACGCCGGGCAAGGAGGTGAGCCCGGAGCGAAACGTTCCGGTGCCGCTGGACGGCTCATGGCAATACACGTCCAGACCCGCACGAATGCCGCGGCTCTGCACGGCCTCTGACAGCGCCGCTTCGTCCACGAGCTCACCGCGTGACGTGTTGATGAACAGGGCGCCGGCGCTGAGTCGCGTGAGCACCGAGCGTCCGACCAGGGCCTTCGTCTCCGGTGACAGCGCGAGGTGAACCGTGAGCACGTCGCAACGCTCGGCTACCGCCTCTGGAGAGGGCGCGATGGAGATATGGACCTGACGCGCGGCAATCTCCAGATCGAGCGCAGCGAGCTCCTCTTCGGCCAACGGCCGCTCTTCACCGTCGAATCGCCGGCTCCACAGCAGGATCGCCATACCGCAGGCGGCGCCGCGCTTCATCACCTCGCGCGCGATGGCGCCGGCGCCGAGCACCCCGAGCGTGCGGCCGAACAGCCCGGCAGCTTTCGCGTACTCCTTCTTGTTCCACACGCCGGCGCGCAGATCCGCGACGCCATCGGGAATCCTCCGGTCCAGGGCAAAGATGAGCCCCATCGTCAGCTCGGCCACGGCAATGCTGTTCTTGCCGGGACAATTCGACACGTAGATGCCGCGCTTCGATGCAGCGGCCACGTCGATGGTGTTGTAGCCGGCCAGCATCCAACATGGGCTCGGTTACCTGGGTCGAGCGCACGACCAGCACTTCCGCCCCGGTTCGACCGATCGCGTCGACCAGCGCCCTCTCTTTCAGGTCAGGCTCGTAGGCAACATCGCAGCCCGCGGCTTCGAGCGCGCTGATCCCGGCCTGCTCGAACTTGTCGGCAATCAGAACTCTCATAGAGCTATCGGCTATCACCACGT
>JBOGIN010000329.1:0-1988 GCA_050742275.1 Vicinamibacteraceae bacterium | reverse complement strand
GACATTTATTTCATCTATTTCTGAGTCATGACACTACATCGTTGCCGTGAAGAACCCGGAGCAACCATCACCGCCGGGTGTCGGCCTCGGCGAGGCCCAGCGAGCGGAGATGCCGAAGCGTCTGATGGAGCGGTTCCGGAACCGCCGCTTCGTGCCTGTTGATCCACCTGATTTTCTCGACCAGCCAGGCGCAGAGCTCGTGTTGATTGGGGCTGAGACGGACCCGACCGACGAGCTGGGGCTCTCGCTCGATCCCGAGCACGAAACAGCTCAGACCGCCGAGATCTTCAGCGATCTGCGCATGGAACGAGAGGAACATCCGCTACGGCCGCTGTTCGAGGGCAAATGGGAATAGCGGAATGCTCGCGAATCGGAAGCACGTGCAATGCTCACATGGGCGATTCCGAGATGGCGGACTGGAGCGACACCAAGACGGGCGCCCGTTCGACAGCCGGTGGCAACAGCGCAGGGCGAATGCCGATGAGCTGCTCGGCCAGAGGAACTGATGGTGTTCGCCTTCATAACGATGTTCGGTCGAGCGTTGTTCGATTCCTGACAGGTGGGCCGTCGCAGCCGACCGCCTCGCCGTCGAAGGCGTCGCAACCCCGAAGGAATCAAGGCCATTTCCGCCATGGGCGTAGCACTGACGCAGTATTACGTTGGTACGCGCTGTGCAGTCCGGTATGGGTGAGGGGGGCTGCAAGGCTTCTCGATCGCATCGGCAAGTTTCGCGAAAGCGGAGCGAACCGACATAGATTGAGAAAGCTGAGCAGCCCTCCCTTCTTTGGATAGCCGATCCACCACAACATGAGCGATCCTTCCATCGCGAACCGTCCACAATCGGAGCAAGTCGGACCAAGCGGCATCTACCCGGCGTCCGGTGCGTTTCCCAAAGGCGATGCCGTGGTGCGCGGCCAGGGCGAGCTGGCGCATCCAGAGGAGCGACGCTTCCGGCTGCTGCCAGCGCCATCAGAAGGGCGGTTGAACGCGACCTTGCTCGGGGCTGGGCGCGCTGTCTTTGGCGGATTCTTTCTCTACAACGGCATCAATCATTTCCTCAACTGTGGTCAGCTCGCGGCGTATGCGCGCAGCAAGCAGGTTCCCATGCCGCGCATGGCCGTTCTCGGCTCGGGCGCTCTCCTGCTCGCCGGCGGTCTCAGCCTGCTCACCGGCGTGCGCCCGCGAATCGGCGCCTCGCTCATCGGCACCTTTCTCGCCGGCGTCTCGCCGCACATGCACGCATTCTGGAACATCGCTGATGACGAGCAGCGCGGCCCGGAGATGATCAACTTCACCAAGAACATGGCGCTGCTCGGCGGCGCCTGCCTCGCCGCCTCGCTGCCCGAGCCATGGCCGGCCAGCCTGGACCGCCGCGGCCAGAGCCCTCGTTAGATCCCCCGCGCTCGCACGACACTGGACACTCACGTAGGGCAATCGCCCACCGTAGAACCGGTGTCCTCAGGGGAGCCCGGTGCTCGCTGGCGTCGGTCTGGCTCTCCGCGACCTTCGCGGCAGACGGCCGCGGCACGCTTCCGAAGGTCGAGAACGTCAGCCTCCAGCCGCTCAGGGCTCAAGTGACGCGCGTGGTCGAAGCATTCGACTACCTCGGCGTGCCGCTCAGCGCCGCCGAGAAGCGCTCGGTCGACGCCGCGTTGGATCACGATGACGAGCGCCGTGCCGTGCTCGCGCTCCAAGACGTGCTCGACCGCCACTGCCTCGTCTACGTGCACATCAATCCGGAGAGCCGTGTCAAGGTAGCGCAGGGACCAGCGCAGCCCGAGCTAATGCAGAACGGGTGGCGTACGTTCCTGGTCCAGGTGGATCGCCGGATCATCGCGGAAAGCGACACACAGTAGCAACGTCACTCGAGATCGGACACGAGCTTGGCGCCGCGCTTGTACGCTCGCCGGCGCTTGGGTATTTTTCGCGCCTCGGCCGGTTGCTCCCTTTCCCGATCCGGAGTCGTGCGCCGGCGAACGCGCGTGGGC
>JBOGIN010000328.1:0-2762 GCA_050742275.1 Vicinamibacteraceae bacterium | reverse complement strand
TCAGACTGCCGTCGCCCCAGGTACGCTGCGACGAACATGGACGGAAGCAGGGCGCCGGTACTTCCACTACGTCACTGACACGCCAATCGAGAATGAGTACGCGGTGTTCTCCGCCGACTACGCGGTGCATGAAGAAGAGTGGACAGGCGCAGGTCAATCGGTGACGATTCAGATCTTCCATCACCCGAGTCACACGCAGAATCTGGAGCGCATCGTCAGAAGCGCAAAAGCCTCGCTGAGTTACTACACGACGCAGTTCGGCCCGTACCCGTTTCGCCACCTCAGGTTCGTCGAGCATCCCGGGCACAGCAGGGGGATGCACGCCGAGGCCAGTACCATCGATTATCAAGAGGGGTTCTCGCTGCTGAACCCACGGGCCGCGCAGGATCCCGATCTCCCATACGCGGTGGTGGCACACGAGGTCGCGCACCAGTGGTGGGGCACTCAACTCCCGTACGCGCGCGTCGAAGGCGCCGGTCTGTTGTCCGAGAGCCTCGCGACGTACTCCGCGATGCGGGTTGTCGAGGACACGCTCGGCGCCGCGCATCTGCGCCGATACCTGCGTTTCATGCGCGCGGAGTATGGGATTCCGCGTACGCGCGCCGCTCCGCCACTGCTCCAGGCCACCGACACGTTCTCCTTTTACCGCAAGGGTCCCCTGGCGCTGCATGCGCTGGCCGAGTACATCGGCAAGGAGCGCGTGAACGAGGCACTCCGGCGCCTGCTTGAGAAGCATGGGTCGGGAGCCCCTCCGCTGCCGACGTCCCTCGATCTCTATCGGGAGTTGCAGGCAGTCACGCCGGACTCGTTCCAATCGCTGCTGCACGATCTCTTCGAGGCCAACACCTTCTGGGAGCTCGAGACGGAGGGAGCCACGGCGGAGCAGACCGAAGCAGGCACCTGGCAGGTGACGCTCGGCGTACAGGTGCGCAAGATGGTGGTCGACGAGGCGGGCGTCGAGACCGAGCTGCCGATGGATGACTGGGTCGAGGTCGGCGTTTTCGTCGCCGACGACGGCGGCGAGCCCTACCGGCAGAAGCACCGCATCCGCTCCGGTCAGCACACGATTACGGTGACCGTACCGCACAACCCCGCGCGTGCCGGCCTCGACCCCAACCACCTGCTGGTCGACTGGGAGATGGACGACAACGTCAAGGCCGTAAGGATTCCGAACTGAGAGCTTGGAGATGCTCTGTGACACCAAGGAGCTTGGATTCGCGATGGCGGGACCCCGAACCACGGGAACGCGTGGGCCAAGACCGTTTCCATGTCGCGATCAACATGGACGGGAACGGCCGCTGGGCGCTCCTGCGCGGTCAACCCAGGGAAGCGGGTCATGTCGCCGGAGCTTCGGCGGTCCGACGAACGGTGGAGTCCGCGCCGGCATTGGGGATCACCACGCTGACGCTCTACGCATTTTCCTCGGACAATTGGCGCCGTCCACAGGGCGAGGTCGATAACCTCATGCGTCTGCTCCAGGAGTACCTGGATTCCGAGTGCGACCACCTGACGGACCGTAGCGTGCGCTTGAGTGTCATCGGGCGCCGGGACCGGATCTCCGGTTCCCTCGGACGCAGCATCGCGCACGTCGAGGAGCGTACGAGCGAAGGCACCGCTCTCCACATCCGGGTGGCGATCGACTACTCGGCGCGCGATGGGCTGCTGGCGGCCGCCGGCCGTCTCGCCAAGGGAATGCCCCCGACCCGCGAGGCGTTCGAGCGATCCCTGTATGAAGCCATCCACGCACCCAGCGGTACGCGTGAGGTCGATTTGCTCATCCGCACCGGCGGAGAACAACGATTGAGTGACTTTCTGCTCTGGGAGTCGGCCTACGCCGAGCTCTACTTCACCGACGTCCTGTGGCCGGACTTCACCGGGGCCGATCTCGCTTCCGCGGTTCAGGCGTTTGCCGCTCGCGATCGGCGATACGGAGGAATATTGAGGGCCGCACCGTGACCGACCGAGCCATGCGGCGCTTCCTCGTCTGTATCCACGACGCCACGCCCGCCTACGCCCGTGAGACCCGGGTGACAGGCGGGGTTGTCCTTTCAGTCTTTCCGGGAGATCGGCCGGTTGCTGCGAGAGCGCTCACCAGAACCTCAGTGAGAGCTCGCCACCCGATGTGCAACATGCTGCGCGATCGGGCGCCGCAATGATCGTGCTGGTCGACGCGTGCCGTCGCCAGACCCGGATGTTCCGCCAGCAAGCGTTCAGCGTCGGGACGTCACCGGTCTGAATCGCGTCCACCACCGCGCGAGCCGTGGGTTCTTCGCTCATGTGCCACGTCATCTGCTCAGCGGCTCTCCACCACCGTTCGTGCCGTCTCCGGAGTCGACGTGGCGGTCGGCGCATATCGCGTCGAACGGAGAAGCGCCGACAGGAAGAGCAGACATCCGACGCCGTAGAGCGACAGGAAGATGCCATCGATCGAGAGCCACAGGTTCAGCATCGACGTCACCGGCCGGTAGTAGAAGCCGTCTACGAGCGCATCCAGAATCCGGTACCCAATGATGCCGTTGGCGAACACACCCAACACGGCGATCACGGACACCGTGAAGTGCGTCTGCGCTAGGCGGACCGCCGGCGTCGCGCCGTTCGCCCACAAGGGCACCGCTCGGTACACGAGCCCGAAGAGCGTCATGCCCATCCATCCAAGCGTCACGACGTGCCCATGCACGGGCGCCCACGGGCAGGCGTGCGCCACGCCGCCGCGCAAATAATGGCCGAGTGGCCCGTAGCCGGTGAGGAGACCGAGCATCAGC
>JBOGIN010000327.1:0-4450 GCA_050742275.1 Vicinamibacteraceae bacterium | reverse complement strand
GGAAACGCGCTGTTTACGGGCAACGACTGCTTCACCTGCCATCGTGTGCGCGACCAGGGATCGTACGCCGGTCCCGACCTGACGGATCTTCGGACGCGAGGGCGGACGATGGACGAGCTGAAGCGCTCGATGCTGGAGCCAGACGCGGAAATCGCACCGGAGAACCGTGTCGTCCAACTCATGACGCGCGAGGGGGCGACCGTGAGAGGGACGCTCCTCAATCAGGATGCCTTCAGCGTCCAGCTACGGGAGACGAACGGACAGCTCCGGTCGTATCAGCGGACAGACGTGCGTGAGCTGTCGTTCGTGGAGAAGGGGTTGATGCCTTCCTATCAGGGAAGGCTGAGCGAGCAGGAGGTCATCGACATCATCCACTACCTGGTCGCCGAAGAGGAGGGCCAGCCATGAGAATCCCGACCGTCGCGGTAGCCGTCTGTCTTCTCGTGGGCGCCGTTGAAGCGCAGGTGACATACGAGCGCATCCGGAACGCCTCCAAGGAGCCGCACAACTGGCTCACCTACTCCGGCACGTACGACAGCCATCGTCATAGCACGCTCGACCAGATCACGCCGGAGAACGCGAAGGATCTGCAACTGCAATGGGTGTATCAGCCTGGTTACGTCCTGGACCGCGGATACTCGGCGACGCCGCTCGTGGTGGATGGCGTGATGTACACGGTCCAGGCAGACGAGGTGGTCGCCCTCGATGCCGCGACCGGCCGCATCTTCTGGTCGTACCGTTATGAATCGAACCCCAAGTCGAAGTACTGGCTCAAGGTCGCGAAGGGTGTCGCCATCCTCGGCGACACGATCTACTGGGTTGCCATCGATGCGCGTCTGATCGCGATTGACGCGAAGACCGGACGCGAGCGGTGGAACAAGCTGCTCGCCGACACCGAGGAAGGCTATTCGGTGACGCTTGCGCCCTTGGCCGTCGACAACAAGATCCTCGTCGGTGTCGGGACCAACGAGTGGGGAAAGAACTGCTGGCTGGCCGCGCACGATCCGGAGACGGGCAAGGAGCTCTGGCGCTTCAACACGATTCCGCAGCCAGGCGAGCCAGGGCACGAGACCTGGGGCGGAGATTCCTGGAAGCATGGCGGTGCGCCGCTGTGGGTGACCGGTGCGTACGATCCCGAGTTGAACCTGACGTACTGGGGAACGGGGAATCCCAACCCTGGCTGGAATACGGATCCGCGGCCCGGCGACAATCTGTACAGCAATGCAGTGGTTGCCGTGGACGTCGCGACCGGCAAGCTGAAGTGGCACTATCAGTTCACGCCGGGCGATCCGTTCGATCACGATTCGGTGCAGGTCCCCGTGCTCCTCGACGCGGAGTGGGAGGGGAAGCCGAGGAAGCTGATGCTCTGGGCCAATCGCAACGGCTTCTTCTACGTCCTGGATCGCGCCACGGGCGAGTTTCTCATGGCGAAGGCGTTCGTCAAGCAGAACTGGAACACCGGCTTCGACGAGAAGGGCAGACCAATCCGCGCTCCCGGTTCGCAATCGAGCCCGGAGGGGACGATGATCCAGCCCGGGACGCAAGGGGGAACGAACTGGTATTCACCGTCGTATAGCCCGCGGACCGGTTTGATCTACGTGCCCACGTGGGACAATTACACCTCGGTGTCGTACTCGGCGCCGGCGAAGTACGTGCCGGGTGAGAAGTATGCGGGCAGAGGCGGTCCGCCTCCTGGGTCGCGGCGCGAGGTGCGCGTACCCGCGCAGTTCCGGAAGGAGGCGGAGGGATACGGCGCCATTCGCGCATTGGATCCGCGCACCGGCGAGAAGAAATGGGAGTTCAAGATGCCCAACTATACGGAGGGCGGGGCGCTCACGACGGCCAGCGACCTGCTCTTCGGCGGCGGCATGGATGGCACCTTCGTGGCCCTCGATGCGCGGAGCGGCGACGTGCTGTGGCGGACGAACCTGGGCGGCACCGTTGGCCGGAGCGGCCCGATGACGTACGCCGTGAACGGCCGGCAGTACGTGGTCGTGCCCGGCGGGAATTCGCTCTATGCCTTCGCGCTTCCCGAGTCGACAGGGCAACTGACGGCACGGGACCGACGCGAGCCCCGATGATTGTGTGCCGCCTGCCGCTCATTGCGTTGCTGCTCGCCGCCGCTCCCGCAGCAGCGCAGGATTCGGACAAGGCAGCGCCGGCGCAGGATCCGCAGACTCCACGCTACCAGCAGACCGTCGAGGTCGTCGGTGTCACGCCCATCCATGGAATCGGTCTGCCGAAGCTGAAGATTCCAGCCAACGTCCAGGTGCTCACGAGAGGTGACACGCCTGGGATGCCGCCGGAGCTGCCCGCGCTGCTCGGCGGGCGTGCGATGGGCATGCAGATCAGCGAGGTGCAGGGCGGCACGTTTCAGCCGGACCTCCTCTTCCGCGGCTTCACGGGATCGCCGCTGCTCGGCGCCGCGCAGGGGCTGGCCGTGTATCAGGACGGCGTGCGGATCAACGAGCCGTTTGGCGATACCGTAAGCTGGGACACGATACCGACCGCGGCCATTGCCAGCGTCAACGTCATTCCGGGGTCGAATCCGCTCTTCGGCCTCAACACGCTGGGAGGCGCGCTGAGCATCCAGACGAAGGACGGGTTCACGCATCCCGGCCACAGCGCGTCGCTCACGATGGGGTCGTTCGGGAGGAAGACGCTGGAGGTATCCTCCGGCGGTCGTCGCGGCTCACTGGCCTACTTCGCGGCAAGCACGCTGACAGACGAGGATGGCTGGCGCGACTTCTCACCTTCGACGGTGCGCCGCGTGTACGGCGACCTCGCGTGGCGAGACGGCCCGCATCTCGTCCAGGTGAGCGTCACCGCCGCGAGCAACGACGTGATCGGCAACGGCGCCGTACCGGCGCAGCTCCTCGCCGCCGATAGACGCGCCGTGTTCACGCATCCGGACGCGACCGGCAATCGCACGCTGACGGCGACGCTACGCGCGCGGCGCGTGCACTCGGCGCGTACTCGCCTGGACGCGGTCGCGTACGTTCGCAACGGAAGCGTCGATACGTTCAACGGCGATGCGGCAGACGAGGAAGAGGAGGAAGGGGAGGGCGAGCCGCGAGACGAGAACAGCGACGTGGCGTTCGACGGCGTCAACAACATGAGCGACACGCGGACGAACGCCGGCGGCCTCAGCGCGCAGCTCACGCATACGGCGCCGCTCTTCGGGCGCGAGAACCATTTCATCGTTGGCGGCGGCCTCGACGCTGGCGTCACGCGATTCGGCTTCGCGTCCGAGTGGGCCCACCTCACGCCTGACCGCGGCACGATTGGCGTTGGGCTCTTCGATGACGAAGCGGCCGTGGGGCTTCGCAGCAGGGTGCTCAGCGCCGGCATCTTCGCGACCACTACCTGGTCGGTCACGCGTGCGCTCGCCGTGACCGCGTCGGCGCGTGCGAACTGGTCGGGGCTCACGCTTCGCGACCAGATAGGCACGGCGCTCGATGGCGATCATCGCTTCACGCGCGTCAATCCAGCCGCCGGTATGACGTATCAGCTCATGCCCGCGGTCAATCTCTACGGCGGCTACAGCGAGTCGTCTCGGATTCCCACGGCGGTGGAGCTCACCTGCGCCGACCCGGAGGATCCCTGTCGGCTGCCGAACGCGTTCGTTTCGGATCCGCCGCTCGAGCAGGTCGTGGCGCGGACGTGGGAGGGTGGCGTACGCGGCGCCGCCGGTCCGCTGGAGTGGACGCTCGCGGCGTTTGCGACCTCGTCTCGCGACGACATCATCTTCGTCAGCAGCGGCACGCTACGCGGCGAAGGACATTTCGAGAACGTCGACCGCACCTCGAGGCGCGGTGTCGAAGCGGGCATCGAAGCGCACGGCCAGGTGCTGCACGCGTTTGGCAGCTACAGCCTGCAGAGCGTCAGGTTCGGCACCGATCTTCGGATCGCCAGCCATCATCATCCGGAAGCGACAGCGGGGGAGGTCGAGGTGGCGGCCGGGAGCCGCTTTCCAGGCGTGCCGCTGCACACGGTGAAAGCCGGCGTCGAGGCGCGGGTGGCACGGCTCGAGCTGGGCGGCGTTCTGCTCGCGCAGTCGTCGCAGTTCTACCGCGGAGACGAGGCGAACCGGCTCGCGTCATTGAAGGGCTTCGGGCTGCTGAACGCGAGCGCGCGGTACTGGATCACGCCGCGGCTTGCCGCCTCGGTGACGGTGCACAACGTCTTCGACGCCGAGTACCAGACATTTGGCGTGCTGGGCGATGCCTCTCTGCTGGGCGCAGACTTCGACGACGGGCGCTTCGTGAGCCCTGGGGCGCCGCGCGCGGCGTGGCTCGGCGTCGACGTGCGGTTCTGAAGGCGTCAGGCATCAGGGGTCAGGGGGCCGATCCGGAGCGCGCGGTCTTGAGACCGCGCGTGCAAGGGCTCGAGAGACAATGTCGGTCAGGTAAGCCCTTCGTCACGTAGGGCGCGGGCTTCAGCCCGCGCC
>JBOGIN010000326.1:0-3746 GCA_050742275.1 Vicinamibacteraceae bacterium | reverse complement strand
CTCGAAGAGCTTCAGCGCGGTGAGCGGCACGCGCTCCGACGGCTTCAGAATGAACGTGTTGCCGCACGCGATGGCATACGGCAAGAACCAGAGCGGAATCATCGAGGGAAAGTTGAACGGCGTGATTGCGACAGTCACGCCCAGAGGCTGGCGAATCATCATCTCGTCGATGCCGCGGGCCACGTCTTCCAGGTTGTACCCCTGCATCAGCGTGGGAATTCCGCATGCCACTTCGACATTCTCGATGCCGCGCTGGAGCTCGGCCCGCGCTTCGGCGAACGTCTTGCCGTTCTCCATCGTGGTCGTGCGCGCGATGTCGTCGGCATGCTCCTGGAGGAGCTGCTTGAAGCGGAACAAATACTGGATGCGCTCCTGCGGCGGCACTTGCCGCCATGCCGGAAACGCCGCGGCCGCCACACGCACGGCCGCCGCGACATCGTCTGCTTCGGCCAAGGGGAGGCTGGCGAGGGTTTCCGCGGTTGCCGGGTTTGCGATCTCGGTGGCGGTGGAGGAGGTCCCACGGAGCCACTCGCCGTCGATGTAGTTTGCTGCCAGGTTGACGTGTGCTTCGATCATCTTGAGTTGTCCTGCTCGCTCCAGTGCACCATCGGCAGGCCGGGCACCGGTGCGCGAAAATACGGAATCCGTGTGCCTTTGAGGGAACCGATGTACACCGTCCGCAGATCGCAGCCGCCGAACGTGACGCTCGCCATCCATGGCGCGAGGCCGCGGCCCGTCGCGAACAGGACGTCCTCGGTCACCTCGTTCCGGCGAAACGCTTGCTCGAGCGCTTCCACGCGCCCTGGATCGCCTTCGTCCAGCAGAATGCGCAGGTCCCCTTGCGGCGTGAGCACGAACAGCTTATCGGAATAGACCAGTGTTCCCCAAAGATTGCCATAGCTGTCGAAGGCAATGCCATCGGGCCACGCCCCTTTCCCGAGGCTGCTGGGGCCGAAAATCTCTCGTTCGGCAACCTCGCCCTTCTCGTCGATGCGCAAGCGTGTGATGCAGCCGCCGGTCGTTTCCACGACGTAGAGGAACCGCTCACCGGCGTCGAAGCGAATCTCGTTCGTGAAGCGGAAGCCGTCGGCCACGATGTGAAACTCACCGTTCTCGTAGCGGGCGAGATAGCCGTCGGCCAGATCCCCCCTGAGCGCGTGCATCCAGTTCTTGCGCCTCGTGGAGATCGTGATCCAGATGCGATCCCGCGAGTCCCGGAGGACGAAATTGACCTTCCCGATCGCGTGGCCGTCGATCCGGTCCACCACGACCCTGGACGTGCCATCTCTCGACATGATCTCCAAACAGTCCGTGCCAAAGTTCGAAATCAAGAAGTCGCCGTTTCTCGCGAATGCCAGCCCGTTCGGCAGCGTGCCCTCGAGATACCGCTTGGCCTCGTTGTTGGCGACCTCAAAGTGCGCCGATCGCCGCTGGGTAATGATCTCCTGGCTGCCGTTCGCCGTCAGCCGGACGACGCCGCCGCGGGCGTCAGCGACCCACAACGTGCCATCGCGCTCCGCGAGAATGCATTCGGGCCGCTGCAGCTCCCGCCCGATGTACCGAATGGCGCTCGTGTCGATGCCGAAGTCGAGAATCGGGTTGGGCTTCATACGATTCATACAAGGCGCCTGATCCCTGACGCCTAGTGAATAGTCCAGCCGCCATCGACCATCAGTACGTGGCCGACGACCATGTCGGACAAGTGGCTGGAGAGAAACAACACCGCTCCGACCACATCATCGGGTTGGTTCCACCGCCCGACGGGCAGCATCTGGCCGGTGGCCCACTCCTTGTAGCCCGGCCGCTCGAGAATCACTCGCCGAGAATCGGTTTCGGTGATGCACGGGGCGACCACGTTCACCGTGACCCCCTGCTTGGCCCATTCGAGCGAGAGCGCGCGTGAGAGGTGATGCACGCCTGCCTTGGCAGCTGCATAGACCGAGCGCATGCGGAAGGCAACCTCGCCAAAGTTGGAGCCGATGTTGATGATCTTGCCGCCCCCCTGCGGAATCATCACCTTGGCCGCCGCCTGACACGCGAAGAACACGCTCTTCACGGAGGCCGCCATGGTGCGGTCGTACTCTTCTTCGGTCACGTCGAGCGCCAGGGTCGTTCCCGTCCATCCTGCGTTGTTCACCAGGATGTCGAGACGGCCGAACGTCGCCACGGCCTGATCGACCGTGGCGCGGACCTGAGCCACCTGCGCGACGTCGGTCGGCACGATGAGCGCCTTGCGCTCGAGGCGTTCGATCTCGGCCTGGACATCTTTGATCTCGTTCTGCCGGCCCTCGGGATGCTTGGCGAGCACGACGTGCGCCCCGGCGCGCGCCAGGCCAAGGGCGACCGCCCGACCGATGCCTTGCGACGCGCCCGTGACGATGGCAATCTTGTCCCGTAGGCCAAAGCTCGAATAGTCCGTCTGCATTAGATCAACCCCCGCAACGTTCCTCCAATGTCGATTCCTGTGCCCGTGATGTACTTCGCCAGCGGCGACGCGAGAAACACCACGGCGTGCGCAACGTCCTCCGGCTGCCCGATGCCCATCGGAAGCTGTCGATCCTCGAGAAACCTCTTGACCGCGGCATCCCGGTCGAGGCCGTAGTGCGCTTGGATTTGATCGGCGATCCCGCCCGGCCTGGTCCACATACGCGTCCACACGGGGCCCGGCAGCACGGTGTTCACGCGGACGCGCGGCGCGTACTGCTTGGCCAGGGCCTTTGTCAGGTAGAGCAGGCCCGCCTTGAACGCGCCGTAGTCCATGAAGGTGGGCTCCGGCTGCTTCGCGAGGTCGGATCCGGTGATCACGACGGCGCCGCCACCGACCTCCGCCATTCTCGGCACGAGCGCGCGACAGAGGCGCACGCTGCCCATGAGGTTGATGTCGAACGAGCGCATCCAGCGCTCGTCCGTGATCTCCGCGAACGGCGTCGAATCGCCGACGCCCAGGTTGTTGATCAGGATGTCCGGTGGTCCGCTGAACGTGTCGAGCACATACGTGACGGCCCGCTCCACACCCTCGGCCGTCGCGAGATCGACGGCAAGCGTTCCCCGCCATCGCGATGGCTTCTCGTGGAGCGCGGCTTCGTCCAGATCCGCCACGACCACCGTCGCACCCTCCTGCGCCAGCAGATTCGCGGTGGCTTCGCCGATGCCGTGCGCCCCCGCCGCGACAAATGCGTTCTTGTTCTCGAGCTGATAATCCATACGGCTGTGGACCCTCCCTGCTGCGCTCCCCGGTGTGCGGCGTCTAGCTGGCCGCGCGCCATTCATCTGAGAGCTCTTGAATGACCTCCGTCGGTGTCGGTCCATCGTGGACCACGACCCGGTAGCGTAGCGTGAGCGGCTCGTCTGCGCGAATGGTCAGCGGTCCGAGCGCGGCGATCACCGGATTCAGCATCCACAGCGACCGCGAGTTGTGCCAGGTGCTGGGCGGGTTCTGCGGATGGTCGATCACCACCGCGCCGACCGTCTTCCCGTTCTCCAACGCGATCACGTAGCCGTACCAGGGCGATGGCGGCCAGTTGAGCTCAGGCACCGAGTAGTGAGGATCGCGAAGCGTCACCTCGCCCGCGGCGTTGGTGAAGTGCGAGCGGCCATCCTTCCGGGCCTGAAGATTGAAGCCGGAGAACGACTGTTCGTTCAGTCGATAGTCGACCAGCGGCGCGAGGCGGAACGTCAGGTCCAGCACGTAGACGCCGTTTCGCTCGGAGACGACGGCGAGGGTGGTTTCGTCGAGCATCTTGCGC
>JBOGIN010000325.1:0-9479 GCA_050742275.1 Vicinamibacteraceae bacterium | reverse complement strand
CTACCCGAACGATCGGCCGTGGCTCACGCGTAGCGTCCGCCGCGCCAGCGGCTTCGTTCAAACGCCGATCTGGCGACCAACCATGACGCGGGGAACACTCACGACGTGGCGAGGGGAGTGTTTCGACCCGAGTCTGGACCTGAATGTGTCCACGGGATCAGGACGATTCGATTCCTATGCGGCTCCCGCACGCTCGCCCATGTCGATCAACACCGTTGCACAGACCTGTCGCGCCGTTGGCGCCGGTGTGCGACAACGGAGACAGATCCTCACCAGAGCAGGCCGTAGGACGGCGACCTGTGAACTCCACAGTATGCAGCAAGGAGCACCGGATGTTTACGCCAGAACAGTTGAAGTCGATTCGTGAACAATACAAGAAGAGTCACACACCTGGGCCCCCAGTTCCAACCGTGCGAATCTGGGAAGTGAGATACCGAGAGCTTTACGATGAGACACATATGTATGACGATTTCAGGACCACGATCCCGCTGGTCTTTCCTGGGCCGTCCGCGATTGATTTCGCAGTACAAATCATCCGAGATCGCTACAAGCGGTCGGAGACGCCGACCGATATCGTCAGTGTACGCGCCGTGTCGAAGGCAGAGTACATTCGATGGCTGACGGGCCAGGTGGGCCTAACCGATGACTCTGGTCGCCCTATAGCGCCCAAGCGGTTCGCCGAGCAACGAATACGCTTCATGCTCGGCTTACTCGAGCCGAATGGACGCAAACCGATCCGTTCGAGGGATGTCCTAAGACTGGTGCCTCCGTTCGATCGCTAAACGATAACCCCACCGTTAGCCGAGTGCCCGCGACGGGCGCCGCCAGCGTCTCGCTCATGCTCGTCAGTCTGTAGATCGGCACCGTATCCGTTGGCTCGCCACTTGGTGACTTTTCGCGGGTAATCCGACGCTGGTCCAGTTCGATTCCTGTGCGGTTCACCAGCATCCCCCCAAACATTGTCAGCAACTTACAGGCATCAATTCGCCGACCGCGGACGGTAATCGAACCGGTACCGTGCTGAACGGATGTTGACGACTTGAGGGCTGTTGAGGGCTATAGTGGCGCTGTTCAACAGCGTCATGAGTGACACCTCTCGTGCCCTCGAAGGTGCTTGAGGTTGTCGCCGCAATCCTGTTCGCGCCAAACGCTGGGACCCAGGGCGGTGGCTCAAACAGTGACGAGCTCAGAGTTCTGAGGACACGCTCGATTGCGACCGTCCTCGAGAGAATCGGCCCTGACTTTGACCGCCGGACGACGCGGTGAGCCATGCCGACCTCGCGGCCCTAGCTCACGGGCGCTCCGCTCGAGCGGACACCGCAAACTCTCGATTCCCAGACCGCTCACTGCGCGCTACTTGATTCCAATCACCATCGAGTCTGGTCCGACGAGCGGCTCGACCCGCGTCGCGGAAAACCCGGCCGCGGTCATCCAACCCGTGCAGTCCGCGCCCGTGTAGTCGAACCCCCCAGGCGTCTCGATGAGCATGTTGAGGCTCATCATCAACCCGAAGGCGTTCTGCGACCGGTCATCGTCGATGATGGACTCGTAGACCACGAGGGCGCCGCCGGCTGGGATCGCGTCGTAGGCCTTCTGGATGAGCATTCTCTTCGTGGGCAGATCCCAATCGTGGAGGATGTGGCCCATCAACACCACGTCGGCCTTAGGCAGGTCTTGCGCAAAAAAGCTGCCCGGCGTGAAGGTCACCCGGTCCGCGACGCCAACGAGGGCGACATATTCCTCGAAAATCCGGGCCACTTCCGGTAAGTCAAACCCGATGCCTCGCAGGTGCGCGTTAGCTTTTGCGATCTGCGCCGCGAGATCCCCTTGCGCCGTACCCACGTCCACGAACGTGCGGTAGTTCGTCCAAGGGAACGCCCGCGCGATCGTCATGTTGGCGCCGTGGCTGAGGCCGGTCATGGCGGCGAGGAATTGCTTGAGCCGAGCTGGATCGGTATACAGCGTTTCGAACAGGCCGGCATCACCCGTCTTGATTTCGTTTTGCGGGAGCCGCGTGCGCAGCCCTTCGGTCAGGTGAGCCCAAAACGGATAAAGGCGATGGTTCGCCATTTCCAGGATTCCACCCACGTAGGACGGCTTGCTCCGATCGAGGAAGAGATCGGTCTCAGGGGTGTTCGCGTAACGGTCTCCGGTGCGCGACAGGAACCCGAGTGCCACCAAGGTGTCAAGAAAATCGAGGGCCGATCGCGGATGCAGGCCGAGTCGACTGCGGAGGGCCTCGAAGCTCTCTGGCCCGCGCGCCAGTTCGGTGAACACACCCATCTCGATAGCACTCAACAACGTCTTCGATGGCCAGAAGGCCAACCCCGTCTGGAGAATCCTGTCGGGGCTCAGTTGCTCGTTCATCCAACGCTCCTGCTCTGGAAAGGCGACCGGGGTTCAAGCCAGCGCGGGAGGCCATAGGCATCGGCGACTCAGGCCGCCGTCAGTGCCTCTGGACCACCAACCCCTTAAGAATAGGCCGCCACGTTCGGCCCGCAGCTCAGCGCCGGTGCCGTCGCATGGGCTACATCCTCGAGAGGGCGCGCATTTTATTACCCCTCAGCGTCCTCCCCGGAGGCCCGTTGTTTGAGAGCATCACGCTCCGCCTACTCTTCACCGTCCTTGTCGGGCTCGTCATGGTCGCCACGGTTGCTCTGGTCGTCGTCATGGTGAGGACCTGGCGAGACGCGAGCGCAGCAAGGCTCGGGCGTGTGGAAGCGCCCGTCGTGACGATCGCCAGCGTGATGTTGGCGTCTGTCCTGGTTTTGTTTGGCTACCGATCGTGTGGCGCAGCAGCGACATCGGAATCGAGCGGCTCGCGAGGCGCGTGCAGGAGGCCGGGATCTCTGTGCAGACAACCTTGATCAACTACGAGCTCCAAAGTGGTCCAGAGCGCCTCAGGCTGATTCAGGAGCCTGCGATCGACTATCTAGACGAAGGCGCCCGTGCTCGGTGGCGGCGTTTGCCGGCGTCAGGAACACCAGGGTACCGGTATCACCTCTTCATGAGGAAGGTGACCGCAGCCTTGCATCGCGCCGGTGTGCCTCTGGTAGCGGGTACGGACGCGATGGGCCTCCCCTTGATCGTCCCTGGCGCATCGCTTCACCGCGAGCTCAGGATTCTGATTGAATGCGGCCTGACGCCTTACGAGGCGATTCGAACAGCGACTATCAACCCTGCCGTGTTCTTGGGCCAAGACAGAGAATTTGGAACGGTTGCAGAAGGAAAGCGGGCCGATCTCCTGCTGGTCGAGGGCAATCCACTCCAGGATCTCACACACCTTCGGAGGCCTATGGGCGTCATGGTTCGAGGAACCTGGATTCCACGTAACGAGCTACAGCAGCGGCTCGCTGCACTGAGATCGACGGCCGAACCGCGCGCCGATCCCGAACTCGGACGCATACCTAGATGACCAGTGAGGCTGCTCAACAACCTCGAACGGAACCCTGCTCTGTTCTCCTTTCAGGGCTACGTCAGGCTCTGGACCGGTCAACAGGCGACATCGACGAGGAGTTCGCGAAGGCGCTCTATTAGAGGTTTTCGAATGACCATTGCACGCTGGACCGGCGCCAAATTCGAGAGGATGTCGCGACTCCTCTCGCCTGTAGGCCTAACGGCATGCGTTTCAGCCGCGGTCCTTCACGATATCGACGCCCGCGAAGGCGGCTCGTTCCGGATCTCGCTCACGTACGATGGGCCAACTGGGACTGGCAAGACAAGCCCGCACACCGACACCTACCACGGTCGCTTCGTGAAACTCGTGCCGAACGAACAGGTTGTCGAAGTGGACGAGTTCGAGACCGATTCTGCGCTACGCGGCGAGATGACGATCACGATCACGCTCGAGGATGCCGAGGTCGGCACCGATCTCCTCGCTACGCAGGACGGGCTGGCGCCCGGCCTATCGCCTGCCGACAACGAAGCCGGCTGGCAGATGGCGCTCGCCAAGCTGGCGGCATTCGTCGAGACCGGCTCGCGCTCGTCATGACTTGTGCAATGCTCACACCGCCGCCTGCCACGCGATGGAGCCGACGCCGGAGCTGCCGCCGCGCGCCGCAGCTCAGCGCGAAACGTTAGTAGCGAGTGACGCCGCGGGGTAGACTGCTGCCCTTCTCGCCGCCGGGTTCCCTCGAACGACACCTCGTGTCAGGCACGCGGGTAGACACTCCCGTCTGAGCGTTTCCGCAATGAGTCTGCGCGACGCTAGCGCGGGGCCCACCGCCCTGCGAGCGCCTGCCACAGCCCACAGGTCCGGGCGATCAGGTGATAGGTGTTCTCAGGTCCATGGCAGCGTCGCCGATCCTCATAGTAGACGGCGGAGTGCCAGGCAATCGCTACCAGAGGGAAACCTACCTGCGTGCGGCACTGCAATGAGCTGCACCCTCACGAGCGACGCACGATCGCCCCTGCGCAGGTAAGCCGCAGAGGGAATGACGCGTTGCACCGAGAAACCCACGTGGCCAGCAAAGAACTTCGCGGATTTCCGCGTCGCATAATCCGCCAGACCCGCTCGAATGCCGGGGTAGAGACACGTATTGAGCACACGGAACCACACCGGGCCGAGTGCCCTCAGGCGACCATCACGCGGGCCCGGCCTGTGGCTCTGGCGCGTGGCTTCACGACGATCTCGACGTCGCTCCCGAGCAGAACAAGAAACCGGACAAGCCGGTCCAGCGAGAACCCTGCGAGCCGACCACGAACCAAGGCCGACACCTTCGGCTGGTCGATCTCGAGCACCGCCGCCGCGGCGGCCTGGGTCAGGCCACGCTTGGCGATCAGCGCGCCGATCTTCCGGGCCAGTTCCGCCTTGGCGAGCGCCTCCGCCGGGCGCGGGCGTCCGAGGTCCTCGAACACATTGCCGCTCCCGATGACGTAGTCCTTTTTCGCCATAGTCTTCACTCCTTCGCCTGGCTGATCTCGACCGCCCGCTTCAGACGCCGTTTGATCAGTTCGATGTCGGCCTGCGGCGTCGCGATCCCGTGTTTTGACTTCTTCTGAAAAGCGTGCAACACGAACACCCGGTTCGCGAGGCGCACCGTATACACCGCCCGGAACGTATCCCCGCGGTGGTCCGACACGACCTCGAGGACGCCAGGGCCAAACCCTTTGAGCGACTTCGCCGAGACGTGCTTCCCGCCGCGCTGCGCGAGGTAGAGGGCGTAGCCCACCTCGTCCTGGACGCGCGGGGGGAACGACTTCAGCGCCCGAAGCGAATCGCCCAGCCAGACGATCGGCTTCAGAGGCACAAGGGACATCGCGACAATTATGCCATATCTGGCATGACCTCGCACACGCCAGCGGTTGCCAGGACCCGCGACGCTCACGTGAAGGCCTAGGTGACGTCGTCGTCTGTCGGCTCCTCCTCCTCGAGCTCGTAGTCGACGGGCAGACTTGGCGTCAGGGCATCGGATGAACTCTTACCCATCGCCGCAGCGATCAGTTCCAGAGCGCCTGACTCCCGGACACAGGGACGCCGAGAAGGGGGAGCAGAGGAAGAGATCGCCGCCAACGTTGCGCCGGACCGTTCTTCTAACTGGCTTGAAGGATCGCCGCGACGCTCGCCGTGAGGACTCGCCGTCTTTGCCGGCACTGAAGAACCTCGCGCTAGCGATGACGACCACTCGGGTCCAATCCGAGTCCAGCTGGGCGCGCCGCTCGGAAAGTGATCCACTCGCCGCTCGGAAACTGATCCACCTGAGGGCCTGATTGGTGGGCTTGCGGGGCTGTTGAGCTCCGGGGTCCGCTGGAGAGGATGCTCAGGGTGGACCAGGTACATGTCATTCGCCATAAGGTGTTGGTGGACGGCCGCTCGCAGCGGCAGGTGGCCAAAGAGTTCGGCATCTCGCGGGTCACGGTCCGCAAGTATGTCGAGGGGGCGGAGCCGGTGCGGCGGGAGTCCCAGCCACGCGCCCGGCCCTGTCTGGGAGAAGGTCGGCCCGCGCATCGAGGCGCTTCTGGCGGCGTCGAAGGACTGGACGGCCGGCAAGCAGCAGCTCACGGCCACGCGCCTGCACGAGTTGCTGATCGGCGAAGGCCATCAGGTCGGGGCGTCGTTGGTGAAAGCCGCGGTGGCCGAGTGGAAGCGGCAGCGGCGCGAGGTCTTCGTGCCGCTGACGTATCGGCCCAGCGATCTGGCGGAGGTCGACTTCTTCGAGGTGCTCCTCGACGTGGCTGGCACACGCCGAAAGGCGTGGCTCTTCCTGATGCGGCTGATGTACTCCGGCCGTGACTTCGCCTGGATCTACGAGCGCCAGGATCAGGTGAGCTTCTTGGACGGGCACGTGCGCGCGTTCGCGCACTTCGGGGGTGTACCAGCGCGCCTGGCGTACGACAATCTCAACGCCGCGGTCGTCCGGATTCTTGTGGGCGGCGAGCGGACGCTGACGCCGCGGTTTACCGCCCTGGCCTCGCACTATCTGTTCGAGCCGTGCTTCTGTCGGCCGGGGGAAGGGCATGACAAGGGCGGCGTCGAGAGCCACGGCAAGGCGGTGCGTCGGCAAGCACTGACGCCGATCCCGAGCGCGCCCACGCTCGACGCGATCAATCAGGCCCTGCTCGCGCGGATGGACGCCCGGCTCGGCGTCGGTCGCGATGGGGCGGGCGAAACGATCGGGACGCGCTTCGCCCTGGAAGCGCCAGCCTTCCGCGCGCTGCCGGCCCCGTTTGTCGCCGAGGCCACGACGTTCGTGACGGTCTCGCCCCGGGCGCTGGTGCGTCTGGAGGGCGCCGTGTACTCGGTGCCCTGTCGCTGCGCCGGCCTCGATCTCATCGCCCGCGTCGGCGCCACGACGATCACCATCGTCGGCCCTGACGGCACGCGCATCGCGCACCCACGGAAGCGCTTCGGCCAGCGGTCGATCGATTACCGGCACTACCTCCCGGAGCTGGCGCGCAAGCCGCAGGCGGTGCGGCAAGTGCTGCCGGAGCTGCTGCGCGATCTCGGCGACCCATTTCCGGCCGTGTGGGCGCACTTCCACGCGGCGCATCCCGATCGCGAGGCGGCGCGACTCTTCGCGAAGGTACTCGGCCAGATTGAAGCCCATGGGCTCGCCCACGTCGCCACCACCATCGCGGGCGCCCTCACCACCGGCACACCGATCCTCCTGGCGCTGACACCGGCCGCGGCGGCGGCCCGCGCGCCCGTGGACGTGCCGCCGGCGCTCCGGGACATTGACGGGGGCAGTGGCTGCGCGGCCGACTACGACGGCTGGCTCGCGGAGGTGACCGCATGAGCACCGTGACGCTCACTCGCGATCTCGTCGTCACGCACACACGCGCCCTCAAGCTGCCGGGCATGGCGCGGACCTTTGAAGGCCTCGCCCGCCAGGCGCGGGACGCGCACTGGCCGCACGAGGACTATCTGCAGGAAGTGCTCAGCGCGGAGCTCGCGTCCCGCCACGAGTCGGTGATGCGGCAGCGGCTGCGCGAGGCGCGCTTCCCCCGAGGTGAAGACCCTCGACACGTTTGATTTCCCCGCGGCCGACGGCGTCAGCGCGACGCAGATCCACACCCTGGCCCGCGGCGAATGGGTGACCGCGCCCGAGAATCTGATCCTCGCCGGGCCCATCGGCACCGGGAAGACCCATCTGGCGATCGCGCTCGGCGTCGAAGCCACCAAGCTGAAACGCCGGGTACTCTTCACGCGGGCGGCCGACCTCGTGCGCCAGCTCCTCGAGGCGCGCGACGCCCGCGAGCTCACGCGCCTCCAGCTGCGGCTCCGGCGCGTCGAGGTGCTCATCATCGACGAGCTCGGCTTCGTCCCGTTCGACCGCGTCGGCGGCGAGCTCCTCTTCAATCTGATCACCGACCGCTATGAGCGGCGGGCCACCGTGGTGACCACCAATCTCGCGTTTGCAGAATGGGTGACGGTCTTTGCCGGCGATGAGAAGCTGACGACGGCGCTGCTCGACCGCCTCGCGCATCACGCCACCGTGATCACCACGAAGGGCAAGAGCTATCGCATGCGGAAGCGGCGCGGCCCGGGTTAGCCGCGCGCGCGTCTGTAGCCAGGAGCTGTGCTCGGCCTGAAGAACGGCCGATCACTCCTCTGGCCACAGACAGGGAAGAGCCCGGAAAGAGCAGAGAGCGTAGAATGAACGTCCTTCCGGTGGATCACTTTCCGAGCGGCGGACTGGTCTAGTTTCCGAGCGGCGCCTCCACGGCTTGATACGCGGCGACTTCTATGCGTCCACGGGTGTGACAATCGACGACATCCGATTCGATGGCAGTGACTGCGCGCTGAAAATCGCGCCAGGAAGGAGTCACGTATCGCACGCAATTCATCGGAACGCGGACGCATGCAATGCGCCGGCTCGAGGCCGGAGGCCAGGGCAAAACTTCCGTCGAACTATCCAGCGCAGCGTGGAAGATCGGCGAAATTCTGGCGGAAATAGACGGATTGAATCCGACCTACACGCCGGACGACTCGGAACGCTACGTGCGGGCGAAAGTCATCTCCAGCAAGCTCAAGGACAATCCTTACGCGGTCGCCGATCACGAGTGCGCCTGGACCCAACCGGTTCGTGTCTTTGTCGACTGACTCGAGGCGCCGCACCACACCGACGCTCCAGCGCGGCCGGATAGCCGCGGGGCCGGTGAATCGCTCCTCCGCTCCCTACCGGTCTCGGGCGCCTCGTCGATGCCGCCCGATCGTAATCAGCCAAGGGCACCGCCCCAGAGAGACAGCGTCTTCACCCTCACCACTCGATTGTCTTGGAAGGGACGAAGCGCTGCACCATCTTCATCCGGGCCTGCCCCGTCCGGTATTTCTCTCGACCTCGATAGAGGGGAGCGTATTTCCCCTTGGGATCGATGTCCACGACCGTGCTCCCGCGGAAGACCAATCGGGCTTCAACACCACCTATCGTCAACTGCTCGGACCTTTCCCTGATTGGGAATCGGAAGCTGGCAACCTTCCCGGCTTCGACCCTCCCTGGACTGGCATAGCGTCCTTTCCACTCCACACGCAGTGGCTGTTCCTCCACCGTGCAGTTGACCTGAGAGGTATCCACCCACCCGGGCAGCCGCACCCAGAGCCGCATCGATCGCTTCATCCTCACATCGACCCGACCACTGTACGGTATGAAACTGTCGATATCCGCCAGATCCGAAGCGCGATTCAGCAGCAAGTTGACGTACAGCGCCCCGTGCCGTTCCTGGAGGATCCGTTCCCACACATAATAGAGAGCGCGGGCTCCGTTCCCTGTGCAACACCCTACAATGGGCCCGGGAGCGTGCATGAGAGGATTGAAATAGTCATTTAGGCTTGCGTAGGAAGCAAACCCACCGATCAAACGTGCGCCGACCTGTTTCGTGCCGTCATAGGCTGCCGGTGCCGCCATAATCGGGTTAGGGATCGTCTCGGCCAGGCTGGACAGGAACGAAGAATCGGTCAATTGATTCTCAACCATCTGATTCCGCACCAGGGAGTCAACATCGTCCCAATAGTCCCCCTTCCCGGCACGATCGAGCAGGGC
>JBOGIN010000324.1:0-3771 GCA_050742275.1 Vicinamibacteraceae bacterium | reverse complement strand
TCCCAGTACAGATCGACGAAGTCCAGGACGTGGCCCCGGGTGGCGCGATCGATCAGGTTCCCGACCGCGCCCGCCAGCACCAGCGCCAGCCCGTAGCGCGCGCTTGCCGTCTCCGTCGCAAAGCGTCCCGCATACACGATGATTGCCACGAGCGCGACGAGCGCCATCGTGGCGACGATCACCGGCTTGAAGCGGAACTGCGCGGCGTTCAGCAACCCGAATGCCGCACCCTCGTTGAGCACGTGCGTGAAGTTGAGCAAGCCGGGGATTACGGCAACGCTGTCGTGCAGGTGAATCGTCTGGTGGACGATCCACTTCGTCAGTTGATCCGCCAGGAGCACGACCACTGCGACCCAAAGCTCACGGCGTCGCGGCGAGAACATCCAAGTCGGCATACCCAAGCTTACGAGGCGCTCCGCGTCGGGGCCGGTGGAGCACCCGCACCCACGGGACTGCGCTCCGGGTCGGAGAGCGCCTGAACGCAGCGATCACACAGACCCTCGAACGCTGACTTCTCAGAGACCGACTCGACATACCGCCAACAGCGCGGGCACTTGGCCCCAGGCGCGCGCTGGACGTCGACGTCCCAGCTGGGACCGCCCGTGCGCGTGTGTGCGCGGGTGTCTCGTACGGTGACGCTGGACGTGAGGAACAGCATCGGGAGATCCGCTTCGTGGCGCCGCAGGAGCGCCAGGTCCTGATTGGACGCGCCAACTTGGACGTGCGCCTCGAGCGGGCTGCCAATGACCTTGTTCTGCCGCTGGGCCTCGAGCGCGGCGTTGACGGCGTCTCGAACCGCCAAGAGGCTGCGCCATTCCTCGCCGAGCGCCGGGTTGTCGAGCTCGCCGAGATCGTCCGGGAACAACGCCATGTGCACGGACGAGTCGCGCGCCCCTGGTAAGAAGCGCCACGCCTCGTCCATCGTGAACGGCAGCAGCGGCGCGAGCAGCCGAGCGAGACCGTCGGCCATGACGTACATGACGGTCTGTGCGGAGCGCCGTGATTCCCATTTGGTGCCGTGGGTATAGAGGCGGTCCTTCGACACGTCGATGTAGAACGCGCTGAGATCGACGGTGGCGAGCTGGTTCACCTTGTGGAAGATCGTCTGGAAGTCGTACGCCTCGTACGCTCGCAGGACTTCGAGGCCGGTCGCCGCGTATCGCGCCAGGGCGTAGCGGTCGACGTCCGGCATGCGCTCGAGCGGCACGCGGTCCGCAGACGGGTCGAAGTCGTACAGGTTCGCCACGAGGTAGCGCAGTGTGTTGCGCAGCTTCCGATACGCCTCGACCGTGCGCGCCAGGATTTCCTTGCCGAAGCGCTGCTCCTCCCGGTAGTCGACCATTGCCGCCCAGAGCCGGAGGATCTCCGCGCCGCTCTGCTCGATCACCTGCTGCGGCGTGACATCGTTGCCGCGCGACTTCGACATCTTGCGGCCATCTTCATCCACGATGAAGCCGTGCATGATGACCTGATGGTACGGCGACCGGCGACGCGTGCCGAGGCCCACGAGCAGCGAGCTCTGGAACCACCCGCGGTACTGGTCGTTGCCTTCGAGATACACGTCCGCCGGCCATTTGAGCTCCGAACGCGTGCCGAGCACCGCCTCGTGACTCGATCCCGAATCGAACCACACGTCGAGGATGTCGCGCTCCGGCTCGAACCGCGCTCCACCGCAGGTCGGACAGGTGAAGCCGGGCGGCACCAGCCGCTCGACCGGCCACTCGTACCAGACATCGGCGCCGTGCTCGTCGAACACCGCGCCGGCGTGATCGGTGAGCGCCTTGGTGAGCACGGCGTCGCGACAGCCGTTGCAATAGAGGGCCGGAATCGGCACGCCCCACGCACGCTGGCGTGAGATGCACCAATCTGGCCGGTGCGCCACCATGTTGTGGATCCGTTCCTCACCCCACGCGGGCAGCCACGTCACGCCCTTGATGGCGTCGAGCGCCCGCTGCCGGAAGCCGTCGTGGTCCATGGCAATGAACCATTGCGGCGTCGCCAGGAAGATGACCGGATTGTGGCACCGCCAGCAGTGCGGGTACTGATGGTGGTATGGCTCGCGGAACCACAGGCGGCCGCGCTCGGCCAGGGCCGCCTCCACGTGGGGGTTGGCGTCGAAGACCCGCTCGCCGCCGAACAGGCCCACGTCATCGTGGAAATGGCCGCTTGGCCCGACCGGTGCGTAGATCTCGAGGCCGTACTTAACGCCCGTGTGGAAGTCATCTGAGCCGTGGCCGGGCGCCGTGTGGACGACCCCCGTGCCCTGCTCGAGCGTGACGTAATCGCCGAGCACGCCGGGTGAATCGCGCTCGTACAACGGGTGGCGGAACTTGATGTGCTCGAGGTCGGCCCCCGTCAGACGCGCGAGCGGCGCGCCCGGCGTGAGGCCGCGCTTGGCGAAGGTGGCCTCGGCGAGTCCTTCCGCGACGATGAACACCCGGCCGTCGAGCTCGTACGCCCCGTACGTGAGCTCCGGATGGAACGCCAGCGCGAGATTCGACGGGATCGTCCACGGCGTCGTCGTCCAGATCAACGCGACCACCTCGCGGCCGCTCAGTGCCGGGGCACGCGCGGCGAGCTCGGCAGCGGACGCGTCGTTGAGCGGGAACTCCACATAAATCGATGGCGAGGCGTGCTCTTCGTACTCGACCTCGGCTTCGGCCAGCGCCGTGCGGCAGTGGATGCACCAATGCACCGGCTTCTTGCCCTTGTAGACGAGCCCTGCCTCGACGAACTCGCCCAGGGCGCGCACGATGGCGGCCTGGTAGCCGTAGCTCATGGTGAGGTACGGGTTCGACCAGTCGCCGAGGACCCCCAGCCGTCGAAAGTCATCACGCTGGAGGTTCACGTAGCTCTCGGCGTACTTCCGGCACTCGCGGCGGAAGTCCGCGGCGCTCATCGTCCGCTTCTTGGACCCGAGCTCACGGTCCACTTTCAGCTCGATGGGCAGGCCGTGGCAGTCCCATCCCGGCACGTACGGCGCCTCGAATCCCGCCATCGTCTTGGACTTGACGACGAAGTCCTTGAGGATCTTGTTGAGGGCTTGACCAAGGTGGATGCGGCCGTTGGCGTAGGGCGGGCCGTCGTGCAGCACGAAGCGCGGCTTGCCGTGCCGCGCGGCGAGGATCTGTTCGTACAGGCGCAATTCATCCCAGCGCGCAAGCACCGCAGGCTCGGTCCGCTGCAGGTTGGCCCGCATCGGAAACTCCGTGCGAGGCAGGTTGACTGTCTTGCTCCAATCCGGCATAGAGGCTCCGGCCATTGTACCTTACGCGCTCTAGGCGCCGCGTTGACGACGCGGGGCCTAAAGGCCCCTCGCTACGCCACCCGCGACGGCGTCTAACCGGGCGGCCACTTGAACGGGCGGCCGGCGAGCAGGTGCAGATGGACGTGAAACACCGACTGGCCGGCGCCGGCGTTGCAGTTGAACACCGTTCGGTATCCCTCGTCTGCGTATCCCCGTTCGAGCGCAATCGCCGCCGCCCGGCGAATCATCTCGCCAACGAGGCCGCTGTCGCGCTCGGTAAGGTCGTTCAGCGTGGGCACGTGCCTACGAGGCACGATCAGGCAATGAAGGGGGGCTTGCGGGTTCAAGTCGTTGAATGCTACCAGTTGGTCGTCCTCGTACAGCTTCGTCGAGGGAATTTCGCCAGCGATGATCTTGCAGAAGAGACAACTGGACATGCTGGGAGTCTAACAGGGGTCAGGCCTGACCCCTACTGACCCCTGACCCCTGACCCCTGATCCCTGACCCCTTCTACAGTCGTTGCA
>JBOGIN010000323.1:0-8781 GCA_050742275.1 Vicinamibacteraceae bacterium | reverse complement strand
GGGGCTTGTAGTCGGCCACGATCTAACGATTATACGGGCTTCCTTCCGCTCTCCACTCTCTGTAGGGCGCGGCCTTCAGGCCGCGCCGCGAGGGATCTTCATCCCTCTCGCCCGCGCAACATGAACCGTCAAAAATCGACGCGGACGCCGAGCTGCTGCCGCCGCTTCTCGTACGCGCCGATTGGCAGGCCGAAGCTCGAGGACTGCAGGCTGCCTTCGAGCGTCGAGAAGTTGTCGGCGTTGAGCGCGTTGAACATCTCCCAGAATGCCGACACCCGCAGCGCCGGCCCCAGGCGGAAGGACTTTGCCAGCCGGAGATCAAATGTCTTGAAGTCGTCACCCCGCCGCGAGTTCCTCGGCTCGGGCCGGTCCGTGAACGGATCGCTGTCCAGCTGCTCCGACGTCGTCACGGTATACGGCGCGGCGCTGCGGTACGTCCAGATCCCCGCGAGCTGGATGTCGTACGGCAGCGCATACGAGCCGCTGAGAACGAGATTGTGGCGGCGATCCGCGTTGTCCGCTCCTACATCGTCCGACAGGTCGAAGCGGCCATCGATCAGCGCGTTCTTCGTCGGCCTGGCGCCTCCGAAGATCGTCGATGCGATGTTGGAGCGCGTTCGCGACAACGTGTAGGCGGCCGCCAGCTGCCCCGTGTCGCGGAAGCGATACCTCAGCTCCGTCTGCAATCCGTGATACCTGATCCATCCCAGATTCTGCAGTGCGCTCGTCGCCAGGAATCGTTCGTCCCGGCGCTCGATCGTATCGCCGACGAGGACGGCATTCGTGTCTGCAAAAACTAGTTGATCCTCACCGCGAATGTGGACGTAATCCATCTGGAGCGATAGGTCTGTCCGCAAATCGTAAGTCAAGCCAGTGGAGTACTGCGCCGTGTAAGGCACCTGCAGGTTTGGATCGAGCAGGTTGAGAGCGGCCTTCACGCGTGGTGCCAACGCAAGGTCCGGGAAGAACGGATAGTTCTGTGCCAGGAAGCGCCGCAGCTCGTCACGACTCCCCTCCGGATCGGCCGGATCGTGGAAGGGATTCAGGGCAGGCGTATTGGCGTCGAGCGAGATCAGGCCGTCGGAGAGCAACGAGTTGACGATGTAGATGGCGTTGAAGTTGTTGTGGTTCTGATCGTAGAAAAGCCCCGCGCTGCCCCGGATCGTCACGGGGCGGTCCGCATCCGGCTTCCAGGTCACACCGAAGCGCGGCGCCCAGTTGTTCGTGTCCACGTTCGTCGGCACCACCTTCGGCTCGCCGCCGAGCTGCGAGACGAGACGCTGGTTCTTGTCGTCGACGAGATCGTTGCCCGCCTTCACGCTCTGATCGAGGTCGTAGCGAAGCCCCACGTTCAGGGTGAGGGCGTCGTTGACACGGCAGGTGTCCTGCACGAAGAATGCGTAGCTCCATAGCTTCGTGTCCGTCGTCGTGCCGCCGACGTTGCCAGTGAAGGCGTCGGGCCAACTGATCGGATCGTCGATGTCGAACACGGCGTCGCTGGAGTGAATCCAGCGGCCGTCGTGATAGTTGACAATGTCGATGATCGTGTGCACCTGCGCCGCTTGGCCGCCCGCCTTGAGCTGGTGCGAGCCGACCGTGAACGAATAATTGTCGATGATCTGCAGGTTCTCCTCGCCTTCGAGGCCGGTAAACACCGTGCAGCCGAAGCTCGCGCCCGGGTAGACCACACCGGCAAACGTTCCGGGAGGCCCAAGCGTGAGGTGCGCCGGTCCGCCCGTGCCGGACTTGGCGCAGGTGATGGGAGGCTTGTTCGAGCCGAAGAAGACGCGGAGCTCGTTGAAGCTCCTGTTGGTCAGCGTCGTCGTCCAGTTGCCGACGATGTTGTAGACGGGGCCGCCGAACGTCTCACGCCGCTCTTCGGTGTCCAGGGGGCCTCCGTTGCCAATCTGCAGCTTCTCCGAGCGATCGAACTGGAGCGACGCTCGATTGCGGCTGCCGAGCTGTGCATCCGCTTTGAGGATGTACGGCGTGTCGGTGGTGCCGGTCGCCAGCACGGTCGTGACGTCCCGGTCGCGCCAGTATTCGCTGATGCCCAGAATCGTCGACGACTCGGCGTCGAGGCGCTCGACGCCCGCGAAAAAGAACAGGCGATCCTTCACGATCGGCCCGCCGAGAAAACCGCCCCAGCGCTGCTGGTCGAGCGGCGGCGCCTCCGCTTCGTACACTGGGGCGCCGTCCTCGAAGAAGCCGGCGAAGGGGGCGGCGTCCCAGGCGTCGTTGCGGAAGAAGCCGTACGCTCGGCCCGTGAAGGTGTTGGAGCCGCTGCGCGTGATGACGTTCAGCAGGCCGCCGGAGGCGGTGCCATACTCCGCCGCGAAGGAGTTGGTCATCACCTGGAATTCCTGTATCCAATCCTGCGGGAACGAGGAGGCCTGGCTGCCGTAGTACTGCCACTCGTTCGACGCGCCGTCGACGAAGACGCCGTTCGCGTAGCCCCGCTGGCCGGCAAACGCGAGCGTCGCGCCGTTGCCGCCCACACCGGGCTGCACGCCGGGCGAGAGGGCAGCAAGCGCGCTGAAGTCACGCGCCACGGTCGGCAGGTCGTCGATCTGCCGATTGTCGTTGACCGTGCCGAGCGTGTGCTGTGTGGTCTCCAGCAGCGCGCCCTGCCCCGTGACCGTAACCACCTCGTCGACGCCGCCGACCTGGAGCGTGAAGTCGATCGTCGCCTCCTGTCCGACGGTGAGGACGAGATCTGCACGCTTGGCGGTCACGAACCCCTCGAGCGTCGCGGTCAGCTCGTAGCGCCCCGCCGGCAGGTTTGGAAGAAAGTACTCGCCGCGCGCGCCCGTGACGACGCTCCGCGTGAGGTTGGTGCCAGCCGCGCGGGCGGTCACTGTCGCGCCCGGCAGGACGGACGCTTGCTCGTCCGCAATCTTGCCGCGGACGGTCGCCATCGTCGTTTGCGCGGCCGCCATGGCGTTGGCGCCCAGCGAGACCACAAGCGCCATGGCCGTCAGCCAGCGCGATGACCGCCGGACAACCGGACCTCTCGAGCGCCGCATCAGCTCTTCGTGCCCGTGAACGTGCCGCTCGCAGCGAGGGTTGTCGTGCCTGGATTGAACGCCTTCCAGGTTCCCTCGAGCGCCGTGCCCTCGAGGGTGCCTTCGATCCGCACTTCCCCGCCATCCGGCGCGTCGTACTTCATGATGACCTTCGCGCCGTTGACCACGATCGATTTGAAGGTGGCCGTGTATCCGGCCTCTCCCGAGTGGGGCATCGTCTCGACCGTGCCGCCGAGCCCCTTGGCCGCGTCGTCCTCGATGGACATCGTGTACTTGCCGGCGCTCTCGCCGTCCCATGTCCCGGCCCACTTCCCGACGATACCGTCCTCCACCTGTTGCCCACTCGCCGGTGCGCCGATCAGGCTCGAGCTGAAAACGAGGACCAGGAGTGACAGAGTCTTGCGCATGTACGACCTCCTCGGAATCGCTGCCGCTGCGTCAACGGGCGCGATTCTACCAGGTTGCGGCCGCTTCGCGACCACCCGCCAGCGTGTCGAGGAGCTCGCGTGCAACGTCACTGGCATCGCGCCGGCGGCCTTCGACCGCGTAGTTCAATCGGCGCATGGTGCGCTCGTCGATCCGGCCGGCCAGGCGATCCAGCGCGCGGCGAATGCTGGGGTGCCGCAGCAGGGTGGCCGTCGAGACCACCGGCACGGCGTCGTACGGTGGGAAGTAGTGGCGGTCGTCCTCGAGCATCGTGAGGTCCAGCGCGTCGATCAGTCCCGCCGTGGCATCTCCCGCAATCACATCGACGCCGCCGGCGCTGAGGGCACGATACGTGAGCGACAGCTCCATCACGCGCGGCGGCCGCTCGAAGCGCAGTCCATATGCGGCGACAAAGCCAGGATACCCGTCGGCACGCTCGAGGAACTCGTAGCCGAAGCCTCCCTGGAAGCGATCGTCCACGCGAGCCAGGTCGCTGACCGTGCGCAGTCCGAGCGCCTCCGCGTCACGCCGGCGCACGAGGATCGCGAACGTGTTGTTGAAGCCGAGCGGCGCCAGCAGGCTGCGGCCCGTGCGCGCGTAGGCGTCACGGACCGAGGCGAGGACGCGCTGGCGATCGTGTGCGACCGCCTGGCGGAAGATGGCCGTCAGCGCCGTGCCCGTGTACTCGACGTAGACGTCGATCTCACCCAGCGCAAGCGCACGATCGCAGATGAACGTTCCCCCAAGGTTCAAGCGACGTTCGACCGAGAGGCCGCCAAAACGCTCCAAGGCCTGCGCCACGATCTCGCCCAGCACGATCTGCTCCGTGAAGTTCTTCGATCCGACGACGACGGCCGCGCGCGTCGAGCCGGTGGAGAGCGCCAGGAGCGCGGTGCCTGCACAGAGCGCAACCAGCACCGTGACCGCCGCGGGAGCCCACGCGCGCCGGCGCCGCGGCGAGACGGCCCGCTCGACGAACGTGAGAAGCGCATCCGCCGCAAGGGCCAAGCCCGCCGCCGGCACGGCGCCGGCAAGGATGACCGTGGAATCGACCATCGACAGGCCTCGAAAGATGAATTCACCGAGGCCGCCGGCGCCGATGGCCGCCGCCACCGTCGCGGTGCCAACGTTGATGACCGTTGCGACACGCACGCCGGCCATCATCGACGGGAGCGCCAGCGGCAGCTCCACCTGACGGAGCAGTTGTCCTGGCGTCATCCCGAGCGCAATCGCCGCCTCGCGCACGTCTCGATCGACACCCTGGATGCCGGTGACGGTCGTTCGCAGGATGGGCAGCACGCCGTACAGCACGAGCGCGACGATCGCGGCACGCGGCCCGACGCCGCCCACGAACGGCAGCGGAATCAGGAACCCGAGCAGCGCGAGGCTGGGGATGGTTTGCACGACGTTGGCAAGGACCATGAACGGCGCGCCCACCCGCGGCCGCCGCGCCCCCAGGATGCCGAGCGGCACCGCAATTGCCGCCGCCGCGAGCGTCGACGCAACGACCAGGACCACGTGCACGCCGAGCGCCGCCATCACCTCGCCACGATGCGCCGCCCAGAACGTCAGCAGCTCCATGTGATGTCAAGGTTCCGCGACTGCGGGCTCGAAGAACGGACGCACGCGCGGATCGTCGGAAGCGGCAACGCGGGGGGTCTGGTCCCACGCCACGAGCTCGCCGCCGTCGAGCACACCGAGCCACTCGCTGAGCAACCGTGCCTCGGCCACGTCGTGCGTCACGAGCACGACCGTCTTTCGCACCTGCCGCTGGATGCGAAGAAACTCGCGCTGGAGGTCGCGCCGCGTGAGTGAATCGAGCGCGCCAAACGGCTCGTCCATCAAGAGGATGGGCGGGTCGGCCGCCAGCGCGCGCGCCACGCCCACTCGCTGCCGTTGACCTCCGGAGAGCTCCTCCGGCCAGCGCTCCGAAAACTCCGCGGGCGGAAGGCCAACGAGCCTCAGGAGCTCGCGCGTGCGCGCCTCGAGACGCGTGGCTGACCACCCCAGCAGCCGTGGGACCAGGGCGATGTTCTGCGCCACCGTGTAATGCGGAAGCAGGCCGACGTTTTGCAGCACATAGCCGATGTGACGACGGAGGGCGTATGGGTCCCAGGCGCGTGTGTCGCGTCCCTCCACGTGCACGGATCCCGTGGCGGGCGCCAACAAGCAGTTGATCAACTTGAGGAGCGTGCTCTTCCCGCCGCCGCTCGCACCCACGATGGCGACGGAGATGCCGCGCGGCACGCTGAACGACACCTCACGCAGAACCGGCGATCGTCCAGGGTACGCGAACGAGACCGTGTCGAACGCAATCGCAGGCGTCGAGGGGTCGTCCACCGGGCCGATGATACCAGGTAGGCGCGCTGGGCCAACGCGCCCTACCATAGGCTGAAGTAGGGACGGGCCACCCCAGCGCGGCTGCCGCGCTGGGACTCAGGCGCCTCGCTGAGGTATCCCTTGATTCTCCAAGGAGGGGACGTGTGGGAGGACGAACCGTCGACACACAGGACAAGCCGCTGCGCCAGCACCTCGTCGAGCTACTCGACGGTGGCCAGGCCCATCTCGAGCTGGACGAGGTGGTGGCTGACGTCCCGTTCCATGCGTGGGGCAGGCGTGCCACCGGCGCGCCGTACACGCTGTGGCAGCTGCTCGAGCATCTCCGAATCTGTCAATGGGACATTCTCGAGTTCAGCCGAAACCGTGAGCACGTCTCACCCGAACATCCACGTGGTTACTGGCCGCCGAGCGATAGCGCACCAGACGAAGCCGCCATTGCCACGAGTCTCGAGGCATGCCGCCGCGATCTCCAGGCGATGATTGCCCTGGTTCGCGATCCGAAGACCGATTTGCTCGCGCGAATCCCGTGGGGCGATGGCCAGACGATCCTCCGAGAGGCGATGCTGGTGGCGGATCACAACTCGTATCATCTCGGGCAGATCGTGCTCGTGCGCAAGCTCCTCGACGAGTGGCAGTGAACAAGGACCCGGGTAGCTTTCCGGGACTGGGGAGCCGGTACGCCTTCCCGTGCAGCGAGTCCCGGGAAAGGCACCCGCGTCTTTGTTCACGCGAAGCGTCGACAACTGTGTCCAGGGGCGCCCGCCCCGCGTCGCCATCTGGATCCAGTCAGGAGCCTCGGTGCGCGTCGGCATTAGCATAGCTGACGGCGACGGGCGTCAGTCGGTAGCCAATCTTTCGCACGGTGAGGATGTGCCGAGGAGCCGCAGGGGCTGCTTCCAGCTTACGGCGCAGCTCGCCGATGTGCGTGTCTACGGTTCGCGTCAGAACCCCGGCATTGTGGCCCCAGACTTCCCGTAGCAAATCGAGACGTGAGACGACGGCGCCGCCGTGCCGCAGCAGGGCAACGAGCAGATCGAACTCCATGGGTGTGAGCGCAACAGGCCGTCCGTTGCGCCGAACACTGCGCGTCGTGACGTCCACCTCTACGTCGCCGAATCGTAGGCTCTCAGTCACGTCGGCACGCGCCCCGACCACCGGCGGGCTTGCTCGCCGGAGCAGCGCGGCGACACGCGCAAGCACCTCCAGCACGCCGAACGGCTTGGTCACGTAGTCGTCAGCGCCCAGCCGAAATCCGAGCACCTTGTCGGCTTCCTCGCCGCGCGCCGTGAGAATCAATACGGGCATGGTGAGATTCTCGCTTCGCATGGTGCGCAAGACCCGATAACCGTCCAGCCCCGGCAACATCAGATCGAGCACAACGAGCGCGGGCTTGATCTCGCGCACAGACGCGAGCCCCGCCATGCCGTCGCCGACGACGTGCACCTCGTATCCTTCGATTTCGAGGTTGTTCCGCAGGCCAAACGCGAGATCTTCGTTGTCTTCGATCACGAGGATCGTCGCCATGCGGAAGCTCTCCTCCGAGGCCCCCAGCGGAGGCTCTCGTCTCGCACGTCGCTCGCTTCCGGGAGATCAGCCGTGGCGGTGCGCTGCGCGCCCGGCAGCTCGACACCGAATCGCGCACCGCCGGCCGGCGAGCCCTCCACCCATGCTCGGCCGCCGTGCAGCTCAGCGATCTCTCGGACGACGGCCAGCCCGATTCCGGTGCCTGGCACCGCTTCCGCTTCCGCCGAGCGCGCACGCCGGAACGGCTCCCAGATCCGAGCCCGATCCTCCTGCGGAACACCAGGCCCCTGATCTTCCACCACCAGGCTCACATGATCGTTCTTCGCCTCCACGGTCACGAGAACGGTCTGACCGAGGGGGCCGTACTTGACCGCGTTGTCGAGAAGATTGAGCAGCATTTGCCGGAACATACCTGGATCGATCGAGGCGACCAGCGCGTGGTCCAGCCGCGCCTCGAAGCGAGTCCGTCGTGGTTCCGCCAGTGGCGCGAAGTCCTCGATCACCTCAGCAGCGAGCAGCACCACCGACGTCGTCTTGCGCGTCGCCCGCCCAGCCGGAGCGGTGCGCGAGAAGCGAAGGACGTTCTCGACGAGCTGCCCCAGCCGGCGCGCCTCGCGCGCAATGACCTCCAGTGATCGCACACGCTCGGCGTCCGAACGCACACGGCCGAGGAGGAGGGTTTCGGTGAACATCCGAATCTGCGCGAGCGGTGTGCGGAGCTCGTGCGAGACGTTGGAGACGAACTCCGATCGCAGTCGCGCAAGCTCGAACTCCCGACGGAGCTGAAAGCCCGCCGCGACAACGAGCCCAGCCGCGAGCAGCAGGAGTCCCCCGAGGAGCGGGAGGCGCGACGCCGGGAGGCCACCGATGAGGAGTCGGCTGGCGGCATCCGGCCGCAGGCTGAGACGGTAACGGAGATTGCCGAGATGGTCGCCGAGCGAGCCGGTGGCCGCAAGATTCGAGGTCCTGTTCTCAGCGGAACGATAGAGCTCTTTCCCGGACGCCGCCGTGACCTGCACGGCAATCATGGAATTGTCGACAACTCCCCCGGTCAGTGACGGGGGCAGTAGCGGCTCACGTTCCAGGATGCGATTGAAGATGGAGCTGAGCGACGCGGCATCCGCCTCGAATCCGACCACCTCGCGCACCCGGCCCTGACGTTCTGGCGCTCGTCGCACCACCGCGCCAACGACTCGTCCACCCGTCGCCGGGGCGAGGAACAGTGCGTGCTCGTTTGCCGGTGTTCCCCCACCCGCGCGCGCAATCGCCTCGCCCACCCAGTCCCGAGCTTCGTGCGGTCGCGTCGCGCCGGTCACAGCCAACTGAGCGTTCCGGGCGTCCAGCCGGAAGAACCCGCGCGCCCCGCTGAAAGGCGCGACAGCAGTCCGAGCTCGAAGAAGCGCGCGCCAGCGCCGCGCGAATCGTCTGCATCGTGATAGCGGGGTCACTCGCAGCAGCACAGAGC
>JBOGIN010000322.1:0-4614 GCA_050742275.1 Vicinamibacteraceae bacterium | reverse complement strand
CGCTGCGACTTGCGGCCGCGGACCGCGCCCGCCAGCTCGATCGCGCCGGCATAGAGGAGCGTCTTCTCCGTCAGGGTCGTCTTGCCGGCATCCGGATGCGAGATGATGGCGAAGGTTCGGCGCCGAGCCACTTCCGTTCGGAGGAAGTCGCTCGAAGGTATGGCTTCTGCAGAAACGGACATGAGGCTCCGGGTGCTAGCGGCAGGATGTACGGCGGGAAAATCGTGACCGACTCTCGACGGCGAGGATACGGCAGGATCGAGCGCGCCGCCTGCTCAACCGCAACTCGGAAGTTTACAAGAGCGGCCAGCCCGCGTCAAAAGGGCGGAACAGGGGACTGTCCCCTTTTGCTCACGCGGCCTTTGCGGGGGCGGGATGCGTGTTGCTCGTCTATCTCCTCGGACGCACACTCTTCACGCGCCGTGCCGCGCTCCTGGCCAGCGGCATGTGGCTCTCGCTGTTACATCCATCGCTCGTCCACTACGCGCGGCGGCCGGTCGATGTCCTCCAAGGCTCAAAGGAGGTCGCTCGCTTCCTGGCCGAGCCCTCTCGACGTTATCTGGTCCTCTCGTGCCGCGATGTGAAAGCCACCATCGACAGCACCGGGACGCCGCTGCAGGTCGTCGCCCGGCAGTCCGTGTTCCCGCCTCGGTTGAGACACCTGCTCGACGGCCGCATGATGACGCCGGCAAACGAGCTCTGCCTTGTCATAGGGCGCCATCGATGAGCCAGGCCGGGCGTGCGGTACACTGAGGAGACAATGCCCTGCCTGAGCCGTTAGCCTCTAGCAAGCGTTGTTATCACGGGCCGAGAGGAGACAAGCGTGCACTCCAATCGCAACAAGGTCATCATGCTTCTGGCCATCGTGCTCATCTGCGGTGTTCGTGAGGCGACTGCGCAGACGGCGGATCCTCGCGCCGGTCTGGGCCTGCAGTATTCAGCGATCGCGCTCGACTATCCCGATCAGACCCGTTCCGGAATCGGGGGCTGGTTCACCTACGATATCGCCGACTGGCTTGCGCTCGACACGAGCGCCTCGTTCTTCCCGACCAACGATGCGGTCAGTGGACGTCAGTGGCAGGCGCTGGTTGGCGCAAGGGCCGGCTGGCGCAACGACCGGTTCGGACTGTTCGGCAAAGTGCGGCCTGGCGTCCTGCACTTCTCGAAGCGCTTCTTCGCGCCGGATACCGCGTGCGTACTGCTCGTTCCCGCACCGGAGAGTTGTTTCATCGACGGATCGAACCTTGCGGTCGACGTTGGCGCCGTCTTCGACGTCTATCCCACGCGCTCGACGATGGTGCGCGTCGATGCCGGGGACAATCTCATCCGGTTCGACCGCGCGGAGCGGTCAGCGGAGTGGACGCACAATCCGAACGTGAACCTTGCCGCCGGGTGGCGCTTCTGACGTGCGTCCTCGCGCCCGTTCATCCGGGAGCCGGACGTCTCAGGCGGCCGGGCTTCTCGAAGGGACGGGCGCGAGCTCTGCTGCCGTGCGCTGTTTGAGCAGCCAATAGGTGAGCGTCCCGTACAGGAGAACGACCATTGGAAAGTAAACGACAACGTTGAGGGGGGCAAGGCCATGGACGCCCCCATGCATCTCGGCGGTGCGCGCCAGGATACGGAGCGCGTTGAGCGCGAAGAGGACGGACATCGCGCTTGTCGCGGGAGCCGCCGAGCCGCGCACGACCCACGCCAGGCAGATCGAGGCGGCGCCATGGGCGAGCAGCAGCCCGAAGTACCAAGCGACGACGATTTGCTCCCACACGTGAATGCGCTCGATGATGGCGGCGCGCGCGCCGGCGTCCGCGGCCCGGTAGTCGGCGCCCCACTGCAAGCTCACCAGGAACAGATCGATGCTCCGATAACCTATCTCCAGCCCCACGAACAACGCGCTGAACGCGACTGCGAGGAAGGCGGTGCCGGTGACGCGCCGAGGGCCCGCGAGCGCGGCCGCCGCATACGCCACGAGCAATGGGACGAACCCCAAGAGCACGACCAGGCCGCGCGCCTGGTCCAGTGGAAGCTGCCGAACGGCAACGGCTTCACCCGGCGCTGTCGCCGCCGGCAGCCACCAGAACGCGACTGCCTGGAACAACTGGGACGCGAGATACAGCGCCGAACCGATGGCGCCGAGGCGAAAGAAGCCGTCAGAGCCACGCGTCATTCGTCGGTATCACCAAAGGTCGCACCCGGCTCGGTTCCCGCGATGAACGCTTCGCGGATGCCGTTGTCGAGCTCAACGAAGACGATGTTGCCGGGAGAGGCGAACTGCGGCGTGGGCTGTCCCTCGTGCTGTGCGATGTGGGCCTTCATCACGTCCATCCAGATGGGCAGCGCCACGACCGACCCGTAATTGGAGGGCCCAAGCCTCTTCTTCGCGTCGTAGCCCACCCAGACACCAACCGTGATGTCGGGGTCGAAGCCGACCATCCAGGCATCGGTGTACTCGTCCGTCGTTCCTGTCTTGCCACCCAGCGGCCAGCCGAGCGATGCTGCACGTGCCGCCATCCCTCGCGTCGTGACCCCCTGGAGCAGGCTCACCATGACATACGCGGTGTCCGCACGAATGGCCTCATGCGGCTCCGGCCGGCTCTCCTGCAGCCCGTTTCCCGACCGATCGGAGATCCGCAGGACGGAGTACGGCTGCAGACGCACCCCCTGGTTGGGAAACACGGAGAAGGCGTTCACGACCTCGAGCAAGGTCGCTTCACTCGACCCGAGCGCGCTCGAGAGATACGGGCGAACCGGCGACGAGAAGCCCAGACGGCGGGCGTAATCGGCCACGTGGCGGGGGCCGAGCTGGTGCATCAACCCGATCGTCGGCACGTTCCGTGACCGCTCGAGCGCCCGGCGAAGCGTGACCACACCCTCGTACTGGTGATCGTCGTTCTGTGGAGCGTAGAGCGGCTGTCCTGGGCCGGCGATGTACGAGATGGGCTCGTCCTGGAGCTCAGATACCGCCGTGTAGCCGCGATCCACGGCCGCCGTATAGACGATGGGCTTGAAGGTGGATCCGATTTGCCGCTTGGCTTGCACGGCGCGGTTGAACTTCGTGCGGGCGAAATCGGAGCCGCCGACCATCGCGAGGATCTGCCCCGTGTCGTTGTCCAGCGCGAGCACCGCGCCCTCGACGGTCGGATCCTGCCGCCCCTTGTTGAAGCGTGCGAGGCCGGCCTCTAATGCCCGTGTCGCCGCCTTTTGCAGCGCGAGGTCGAGCGACGTGTGCACCTGCAGCCCGTTCTCGTAGAGCTGCTTGGCGCCATATTCCGCTTCCAGCGTTTGACGAACCTGCTCGACGAAGTACGGGGCAGGTGAGCCGGGCCGCTGCGGGCTGCCGCGCGTGACGATGGGCTTCTTCGTGCTCGCGTCCGCTTGGGCCTGCGTGATGAATCCCTCGTCTGCCAAGCGCTGCAGCGTGTAGTCGCGCCGCCAGCGCGCCTGATCCTCGCTGACGAAGGGACTTTGCCGAGCCGGCGACTGGAGAATCCCTGCCAGCAACGCGGCTTCCTCCAGTGACACCGCCGTGGCGGACTTCGCGAAGTAGAGACGCGCGGCGGCCTCGACGCCATAGGTGCCGTGGCCAAAAGGCATGTGATTCGCGTAGAAGGTCAGGATCTCGCGCTTGGTGTAGCGCTTCTCGATCTGCAGCGCGACGAGCGCTTCCTTGATCTTCCGTGCCGGGCTGACATCCCCGATCTCGAAGCCCACGGTCTCTGGAAAGACGTTGCGGGCGAGCTGCTGCGTCAGCGTGCTCGCGCCACCCGGGCGGGACGTTCGCCCCGTCACCGCGTCGCGGACGATGTCCAGCGCGTTGCGCACCAGCGTGACGGCGAGCCTCGAGACGCTCACGCCGACGTGCGAGTCGAAGCTGCCATCCTCCGCGGCGATGATGGCGTTGCGCAGCTGTGGCGCGATAGCGTCGTACGCGACCGGCAGACGACGCTGGACGGCGAACTCGCCAATCACCTCGTTCCGCCTGCTGTAAACCCGTGTGATGGTCGGGGGCGCGTAGCTGTCGAGTCTGGAAATTTCCGGCAGATTGGCGACATGCGCGAACAGCACGCCGCACACGGCGCCGCTCAGGATCGCGAGTCCGAACAGCGACGCGATTGTCGCGTGTCGAGCAGCACGGAGGGCATAGCGTCCAATTGGCAAGGCCGTGTTTCCTAGGACCACCACGAAGACAGGAAGTGTACACCACGAAGAGCACGAAGATCACGAACGTCAACCTTCGTGTCCTTCCGATTGTGATCGTTCGTGGGCGGCGCTCTATTGCCTCTTGGCGGGCTTGGCGGCCGGCCGCCCCCCATAGTACGGATAGCGATCCCAGCGGTTATCGTCATTGGCGGCACGAGGATCGCCGGTGTCGCGCATCCAGTCATCGAGGAGCGCGCGAAGCCGCGCCTTTGCTTTCGCGTGCGCAGGATCGTCGGCGACGTTGCGGAGCTGACCGGGATCAGATCGGAGGTCGTAGAGCTCTTCCGCCGGGCGTTTGTCCGTCGCGAGGTGGAAGAAGCGAGAGAACGCTGGATCCCGTCGCCGATCCAAGAGGATCTGTTTGGTCGGTCCACCATCGATATCTCCGAAGGCGCCCACGGAGAAGTGCATCTGCGG
>JBOGIN010000321.1:0-3406 GCA_050742275.1 Vicinamibacteraceae bacterium | reverse complement strand
GAATCACCTCGCCCGACCCTGGCACCCGCTTGGCCTCTTCGGCCGCGACCTGGAACGTCATCGTCGCGCGATCGACCTCGATGAGGGCGTCGCGCAGCGGCTTGCCCGCTTCCTGCGCGATGGTGCGCGCGATCGCCTCGCGCTCCACGGCGAGGCGGGACGACACGGCCACGAGGATGTCCGCCCGCTTGTACGCGGGGAGATCGCGCATGACCGGCGTGGCCGCCACGGCGGCCTCGACCGCCCGCTCCAGCTCGGCGTCGCCCGCCAGCCAGGTGCGCGCCACCGTGCGTCCATCGTACGGGCTGGTCACGGGAAGCTCTGCCGCTGTTTCGACCCACTTCCCGGCGAGGAAGACTGGAAAGCTCGTCGTCATGACCATTTACCTCTTTGTTGATCACCTGCTCGTCGAAGGGTACGCGTGCTTGCTGCCGTCGTGAGACAGCCGGTATACTGAGGTGATGGCGCGCCACGGAAGGCGCGTCTCAAGGAGCGTACGCATGATTACCGTGACGTCCGGTGCCGCCACCAAGATCCAAGAGCTTCTGACCGAGGAGCAAAAGCAGGAAGCGGGCCTGCGCGTGTTCGTGCAAGGCGGTGGCTGCTCCGGTTTCCAGTATGGTTTGATGATCGAAGAGGGCGACGGCACCACCGACGCGGATCAGGTTGTCGAGTCGAACGGGATCAAGTTGTACATCGATCCTATCAGCTCGCGGTATCTGAAGGACGCCGAAGTGGACTTCGTCGACAATCTCGCCGGCGGCGGCTTCACCATCAAGAATCCGAACGCGAAGAGCACCTGCGGCTGCGGGTCGTCGTTCAGCGCATAGCGGCGGCTCAACGCAGAGCTCACGTGAATTCACAGTCGTAGCGCAGGCGCAAGGCCTGCGTTACGGGTCGCGCCAGAACAACGAGTCTCATGCATCGAGCCGACGCCTCAATCGACCGGCTGCGTCCGGAGGGAACCAAGCGCTCCAACAAGCGTGACTTCATCGTCAACGTGTTCCTCCGGCAGGAAGGGCATCTCAGCGCCGACGATCTGGTCGATTTGATTCGTCGCGAGGATCACCGCATCAGCCGTGCGACGGTGTATCGCACGCTGCAGTGGATGGTGCAGAACGACATTGCCCGCAAGGTCGACTTCGGCGAGGGACGATTCCGCTTCGAGCATTCCTATCGGCATCCTCGGCACTTCCATCTGGTGTGCAAGTCGTGCGGCCGATCGTCCGAGTTCCTCAGCTCCGATATCGAGTCGCTGGTCGAGGAGGTGGCCTCGGTGCGCGGCTTCGAGATGGGGCAGACGGTGCTGCAGATCCACGGCATGTGCGAAGCGTGCCGCACGGGCCGTCCGCAAAGAGACGAGAAGACGACCGAGATGCTCTTTGCGCGCGACGCCCTGCGCATTGCCATTGCCACCGAGCGCTCCGGACGCGACTTCTACGCACGCGCGGCAAAGATGACGAAGAACGCACGCGCCCGCACGATCTTCCACCGCTTGTCGGGCGAAGAAGTGGATCACCTCCACAAGCTCGAGTCGCGCTATGACGAGCTTCTCAAGCAGGATCCCGAGCTCGAGGCGCGCCCGCCGTTTCTCTTCTTCAAGGCGGCGGCCAATGGGCTCTTCTCGGCTGCGGCAACGGAGCTGAGCAAGGTATCGAGCGACCTCGATGCCCTGAAGATCGCCATTCGCTGCGAGCGCGGATCGTACCAGTTCTTCAAAAAGTACGGCGAGCGCTTCGAGGATTCGGAAGGCAAGCGCATCTTCCTCGAGTTCGCAGACGAGGAGCGCGACCATTTGAATCTCCTCCTCGGTGAGTTGCGTGCCTACACCGAGAAGCGCGTCCGCCGGTCTGCGCCGTCCCGCACCACGCAGTCTGCGCGGGCGAACGCGTGACCCGGCGTCGCGCGTGAAGACATCACTCGTCACGTCGCGCGTGAAACCACTCGTCATCGAGGTTCGCGATCTCGTCAAGGACTATCAGGGACTCCGGCCGCTCCGTGTCGAAGCCTTGGAGGTGGCCTCCGGGGCGTGTATCGCCCTCTCCGGCCTCGATGCTGCGGCTGCGGAAGTGTTCGTCAATCTGCTGAACGGCTTCTCCGTTCCGGACCACGGTGATGTGCGCCTCCTTGGCCAGTCCACGCGGGAGATTGGGGATGGCGACGCCTGGCTCGCCTCCCTCGATCGACTCGGCCTGGTCACGCCGCGCCATGTCCTGCTCGAGCGCCTCTCGGTGCGGCAGAATCTAGCGCTTCCGTTCACCATTCAGATCGAGCCGATAGGCGACGCTGATGCCGCGCGTGCCGAGGCCGCGGGCGCAGGTGTCGGGCTCGGCGACGAGACGCTCGAGCGTCCGGCCGCTCAGCTCGGGCCGTTCGATCGAATGCGCCTGCACCTCGCCCGGGCGCTGGCGCTCGGGCCGTCGCTGTTGCTGCTGGAGCACCCGACCCTTTCGCTCGACGCGGCCGATAGCGCGGCCTTTGGGACGCTCGTTCGAACCATCACCGCAGCTCCCGAGCGTCGCCTCACGGTGGTCGCCGTGAGCGAGGACCAGGCGTTTGCACAGGCCATCGAGGCACGGCAGCTGAAGCTCCATCCGGGCACCGGTCGCCTCACACCGGCGCCCCGCGGCTGGCGGCTCTGGCGGTGAGCTCAAAACTCAAAACTCAAACTCAAACTCACAACTGAAAATTCATAACTCCGTGAAACTCCTTCTCTTCGACATTGACGGCACCCTGATTGCGACCGGTGGCGCTGGCCTGCGCGCCATGACACGCGCGCTCGAGACGGTGTGCGAGGTTCCAGATGCAATCCATCGTGTGGCGCTCGCCGGCCGCACCGACAGCGTCATCCTGCGTGACGTCCTGTCGTCCACGGTGCGGCAGCTGGACGAGGCGCTCGTCGGGCGCATCCGCGAGACATACCGCGCGTTCCTGCGCGACGAGCTGGCGGCGGGTGATGGTGGCCCCGGTGTGCTGCCCGGCGTTTCATCGCTCCTCGCGGCGCTCGGCGCACGAGACGACGTCACGCTCGGCCTGCTGACAGGGAACTTTCCCGAGGCCGCAGAGATCAAGCTTCGCTTCTATGATCTCTGGCACTACTTCGGTTGGGGCGCGTTTGGCGATGACGCGTATGATCGAAACGATCTGTTGCCGGTGGCGCTGGAGCGGTACCGCCGCCGCACGGCGACCTCGATTGAGCCGGCCGCCGTGTTGATCATCGGCGACACGCCGCGCGACGTGGCTTGTGCGCGCGCGGGCGGCGTGCGGTGTCTCTCGGTGGCGACCGGCATCTACTCGGCCGACGACCTCCGTGCGTGCGGCGCGGACGAGGTGCTCGATGATCTCAGTGATACCTCTGGCTTTCTCTCTCTCGCGAACATAAGGATGTAGCGCGCGGCCTTTACAC
>JBOGIN010000320.1:0-2378 GCA_050742275.1 Vicinamibacteraceae bacterium | reverse complement strand
GCCTAAACGCCGCGCGCTACGTACTTTAGTCACAGGCTCTCAAGGCCCCTCGCTACGTGCCAACGGGTGGAGTGTTAAGCTCAATGCATGAGCAAGGCGATACGCATTCACGAGCACGGCGGGCCAGACGTGCTCCGTTATGAAGACGTCGTTGTGAGTGCACCGGGCCCGGGGCAGATTCGTGTTCGCCATACAGCGGTTGGCCTCAATTTCATCGACATCTACCATCGCACGGGCCTCTATCCGCTCGAGTTGCCAGCCACGCCTGGCATGGAGGCTGCCGGCGTCGTGGACGCGGTCGCCGACGACGTCACCGACGTCAGGGTGGGAGATCGTGTGGCGTATGCCACGCAACCTCTCGGCGCGTATTCCGACGCCCGGCTGATACCAGCCAACAGGGTGGTCAAGCTGCCGGATGGCATCGACGATCGCATGGCGGCTGCGATGATGCTGCAGGGCATGACCGCGGAGTATCTGCTCCGCAGGACCTACAAGGTCAACGCTGGGGAGCACATCCTCCTCCATGCCGTTGCCGGGGGCGTCGGGCTGATCGCCTGCCAGTGGTTGAAACATCTTGGCGCAACGGTGATCGGCACCGTGGGCTCGGCCGCGAAGGCGAAGCTGGCCAAGGAGCACGGCTGCGATCATGTGATCAACTATCGGGAGGAGAACTTTACCCAGCGCGTGAAGGAGATCACGGAAGGCAAGGGCGTTCCAGTCGTCTACGACTCGGTCGGTAAGGACACCTGGGCAGGCTCCCTTGACTGTCTGCGGCCGTTCGGTCTGATGGTGAGCTTCGGTAATTCGTCCGGAGCGGTGCCGCCCGTCAATGTGGGTATTCTGGGAGCGAAAGGGTCGCTCTACGTGACCCGACCGACGATCATGACGTATACAGCCAAACGGGAAGACCTCGTGGCGAGCGCTCGAGCACTCTTCGACGTCGTCCTTTCTGGGGCGGTCAAGATCGAGATTAACCAAACCTATCCGCTGGCCGAGGCGGCGCAGGCACATCGCGATCTGGAGGCGCGTAAGACCACCGGGTCGACCATTCTGTTGCCGTCCGCATGATCGGCCGCAAGAATCGGGAGCTCCTCGTGGCGGTCGACTATCAGCTCGAGCCGAATCTTCAGCCAGACGAGTTTATAGACATCCTCGTGCGATCGACGCTTTCCGAGCGCCGGCCGGTCGATCAGCCTGACGTGATTCGCGCCATGCTGACTCACGCCGACATCATCGTCACGGCTCGGGTGGGCGGTCAGCTGGCCGGCGTGTCACGCGCGATGAGTGATTTCAGTTACTGCACGTATCTCTCGGATCTCGCGGTCGACCAGGAGCACCAGGGACGCGGTATCGGTCGTGAGCTGATTCGGCGGACGCACGAGGCTGGCGGCGTACACACACAGCTCATCCTCCTCGCGGCACCGAAGGCGCGGAGCTACTACCCGCATATCGGCATGCAGCCGCACGACTCCTGCTGGATCATTCCACGCCGGCAACCGTAGGCCGCGCTATTCCACACGCAGGACTTCGACGGGACTCACTGACGCGGCACGTCGCGCCGGGATGTAACTGGCGGCCAGCCCCGAGACGATGAGCACCGCGGCGGCGGTCGTCACTGTCGGCACGTCCCACGACTGAACATCGAAGAGCAGGTTGCGCATCAGCGCGACCACGCCCACGGCACAAGCTGTTCCCAGCGCAGTTCCCACGGCCACGAGCGAGACCGCCTCTCCCAACACGAGCCGATACACGGACTGGCGCTGCGCGCCAAGCGCCATGCGGACGCCGATCTCACGGGTCCTCTGACCGACCGTGTAGGCGACGACGCCGTAGAGTCCGACGACGCTGAGCAGGAAGGCGACTGTCGCGAAGCCGCCAATCACCCACGCCGACGAGCGGTGCAAGGAGGCCGCCGGCGATCTGTCTATCGATTCGGCCATCGTCGTTGGCCTGCTCACCAGGAGATCGGACCGCACCTGGCGAATCGCGGCGACAAGCGATGGAGACACGTCGTGCCCGCCGCGTGACACGCGAACGACGAGGCCGAAATCGACGTAGGTGAATGGCACGTACGCGGCAGGGTGCTCCGGGGTCTGCGGCGGCCCCTCCTTGATGTCTGCGACGATGCCGATGATCTGCCGCGGTGGTGACTTCGGGCCACCGAACGCGATTGACTTGCCGAGAGGATTCTCGCCGGGGAAGTATCGCCGCGTCGCCGTCTCGTTGATGATGGCGACGAGACCACGGGAGCCTGTCGGAGCTTTCTCGTCTATCGGCGCCTCGGCGACTTCCGCATCGGTAAAGTAGCGGCCTCGCAGCAGTCTGGCCTGGAGCGCCGTGAAATAGCCGGCGCTGACACGCCGTGCTGGCCAGTCTTC
>JBOGIN010000319.1:0-2395 GCA_050742275.1 Vicinamibacteraceae bacterium | reverse complement strand
GTCTGGTGGTGCGTGTCATCTCCATGTTGGACCGTCTTTCGCATACCTCGACAACGCTTCGCACGCGGTTCGGCCCTTGGGTCCATGGCACGGGGGCGGTCCTGGTGGTTGCGGCGCTGCTGGCGCTCGACGTGAGCACCTTCTTCGCTCAGGCGACCTGGCGGGAGGTCGAGGACGGCGTGCTCTGGGAGGCGAGGCCCGACGGCGTCGTCGCCGTCGAGGTTGCCGCCGAGAGCGCTGGCGAGGAGGCTGGCCTGCGGGCCGGGGACATGCTGCTGGCGATCAACGACCAGCCGGTAGACAGCGTCGAGCAGGTGTTCAACTGGCAGCATGGAAGCGCGCGAGGCACGCGGCTTCAGTACCGGATTCGTTCCGCCAGCGGTCCCAGGATTGACACCATCGAGCTCGCGCCGGCGCCCTCCGGCCACCGGTCAGTCTACTTCCCGTTCGCTGCGGTTGGGATCTTCACGCTGCTCGTGGGCTGTTCCATTCGGCTACAGCGGCCCCACCATCAGGCGACGCTCCATTTCTTCTGGCTCACCATCGCCTTCTTTGGGATTTGCGCCTTCTCGTACACGGGACAGTTCGATCGGCTCGACTGGGTCTACTACTGGGCCGACGTCGTCGCCATGCTCGCGTTGCCGCCGCTGTTCATGCACTTCGCGCTGGTCTTCCCGGAGCGGCCCAACGCCTGGGTGCGCACGGCCGCTGGACGTCTGCTCGTGCCGCTCGTCTACGCGCCCGCGGTGTTGCTCGGCGGCGCGCGGGCCGCGGTCTTCGTCCCCGAGGTGAACGGCGAGACCTTTTCGCGGCTGCTCGAGAGGATCGATCGCCTGGAGATGGTGTACCTGGCCGCCGGGCTCATTGCCGGGCTCGCCATCATGGTGCACGCGCTACGCCGCATGCGATCGGTGACGGCGCGCCGGCAGCTGCGGTGGATCGTTTGGGGCACCACGCTCGGCGCACTGCCGTTCATTGCCGGCTACGCCTTGCCGTGGATGCTGGGCTTCGAGCCGTGGGGACAGCTTGGGCTGCTCGCCATTCCCCTGGCATTGGTCCCGCTCGCGTTTGCATCGGCGGTGGTGCACTACCGCCTGATGGACGTCGAGGTCATCATCAAGCGCACCGTCATGTACGCGACGGCGATTGCCGCGATCGCAGCGATCTACGCGGTGCTGCTGAAGCTGGCGAGCGAGCTGCTCCTCGGCGGGTCGCAACCGGCCAACTCGGTCATTGCCGTCCTCGCCACGCTGGTCGTTGTCTTGCTCGCGCCCATCGTGAAGAACGCCATTCAAACCGCGCTCGACAAGGCGCATTACCGTGATCGCTACGACTATCGGCGCGCGCTGATCGGTTTTGCCCGTGACCTCAATCGCGATCTGGACATCCATCGGCTGAGCGAGCGTCTGGTCCATCGCGTCATGGAGACGCTGGACGTCGATCGAATGGCGCTGCTCTCGACACCGCTCTCGGCGTCGCCGGAGCAGCCGGGCGCCCTTGCGGCCATCCATCAACGCGGGTTTAGCGAGGGCCCGGTGCGATTGTCGCGCGACTCCGGCATCGGCGAGTGGCTCGCCGCGGGACACGCCGTGGCGCTCGACGAGCTGCTGACCGCGCGCCGCTTCAGCGGAGACGAGGTGCGGAGCTGGCGCGAGCAGGGTGTCCACTACTTCGTGCCTTGTCATTCGAAGGAGGGGCTCATTGCCGTCATGGCGCTCGGGGCGCGGCCGACCGATGAGCCTCTGAGCAGCGAAGATATGACGCTGCTCTCGGCCGTGGCGGGTCAGGTGGCGACCGCCATCGAGAACGGCCGCCTCTATCATCAGTTGCACGAGAAGGCGCGTGAGCTCGACCGCTTGCACGGCTTCAACGAGAACGTCCTGCAGTCGCTGCAGGACGGGCTCTTGGTCATCGACCTCGAGAACCGTGTGGTCCGGTGGAACATCGCGATGGAGCAGCTCCATGGCCTCAGCGCGCAGGCCGCCATAGGCCGGCGGTTGGACGAGCTGTTCGACGCCGCGTTCCTCGATACCGTTGGCCGTGCACAGCAGGGCGGCGGACCTGCGGCAATTGCGTATCGTGTGCCGCTGACGACCCGCCATCCAGCCTCCTCGTCGAGCGTCCCCGAGGCGCCCCCGTCGGACAACGCAGCACACGTCGAGCGGCGCACATTGTTGGTCAATGCGGCCATGGCGCCTTTACGCACGTCGGGCGGAGAGACAGCCGGCACGATTCTAATCATCGAGGACACCACACAGCGGGTGCAGCTCGAAGAGCAATTGCGGATCTCGGAGAAGATGGCGTCGCTCGGTTTGCTTGCGGCCGGCGTCGCCCACGAGGTGAACACCCCGCTCACCGGCATCTCCAGCTTCACGCAGATGCTGCTGCAGAACGC
>JBOGIN010000318.1:0-4568 GCA_050742275.1 Vicinamibacteraceae bacterium | reverse complement strand
AAGCCCTCTCCGAGGTGGTCGCAGCACCCCGACGAAGTCTGTACCCCGGCCTACGCGACATCGTCTCCATTGAAGCGGCAAGTAAGACAGAGCTCGTCATCCGCCTTCGTGCGCCGTCGTGGCTCCTGCTGGACGCGCTCAGCTTGGAGAACGTCACCGGCACGACGATCGAGCGCCGCGCTGGCCCATTTCTCGTTGGGTCACAAGCAGGCACAGAGGCGACCCTGCTCGCTTTCGACCACTACTACGGTGGTCGACCGGCGATCGATCGTATTACATTACGTCTCTACGATCGCCCTCGCGCTGCCTGGGCAGCGCTCCTTCGTGGCGACATTGATTTCGTCTACGACGTCGCACCCGAGGCACTCGGCTTTCTCGAGCACGCGCGCGGCGTGCAGGTGCGCTCGTTCCTGCGCCCCTACGTCACGCTCCTCGGCTTCAATCTTCGCCACCCGGTGCTGCGGCGGCAGGATGTGCGATTGGCGCTGAATTACGCCGCGGATCGCGAGACAATCATCAAGGAGGTCTTAGCAGGCCGGGGTAAGTCCGCCAGCGGACAGATTTCGCCCGAGCATTGGGCCTTTGACAAGAGTGTCACCCCGTTTCCGTACGAACCCGATCGTACGGCAACGCTACTAGCGAACACTAATGCAAGCCGCGTTCAATTCACCTGTCTTGTAGCCGCTGGTATTCCTCGTGTCGAGCGCCTTGCGTTGCTTCTCCAGCGGCAGCTCATCGAAGCCGGCGTTGACATGCAGATCGAGGTGGCTCCACTCGAGGAGTTCGGTGGCCGTCTCGCCCGCGGCGATTTCGATGCCTACCTCGTCGAAATGCCGGGGTTCTTGAACTATCTCTACATGTTCTGGCGTTCGGGGACTGGCGACGAAGCCCCCTGGGTGGCGTCCGGCTATACGGCAGCCGACACTTCACTCGATCGGCTGCGCCACGCTCGGACCGGCGCCGAGGCCGAAGCGGCCCTTCGCGAATTCCAGCGTGCGCTGCGCGACGATCCGCCGGGAGTGTTCCTCTATTGGGAGCAGACCTCGCGTGCCATGAGCTCGCGCTTCACGCTGCCGGAAAGCAGCGAGGGCGATATGCTCAGCATGATCTCAGGTGCAAAGCTGGCGGATACCACGGGCACACGACGACGTCGGTTGAACGCGGGCGGCTCGCCATGACTACGCTGACGCAGCGCTTCGTGATGCTGGTTGCCACGGCCGCCGTTGCGCCGCTGCTGCTCTTCGGCGTTGTCGCGATCCTGTCGCTCGACTCCCAAACGCGTGAGTCGGCGGTCCTGGCCAACCAGGAAACCGCACGGCGCGCGGCAGAGGAAATCGAATCGTATCTCTCACAGACCGTGAGGATGCTCCGAGCCGTGGCGGCCGAGCTTCAGCACACACGTCTCAATCACTGGCAGCAACAGCGCGTTCTTCGGAACTACGTCCTGTCCTTTCCGGAAGTGCGCGAGATTACGCTCTTCGACGTGAACCAGCAGGTGCTCGCGACCAGCAGGCTGGGTAAAAGCGCTCTCAAGCCAAACACATCCGACGTGACTAACGTAGACGGTGTGCTGGTTTCTCCGATCGAGCTCGATGACGATCTCCTGCCGCGCAGCACGATGACGCTCCCCCTCAGGGGGCAAGGCGATCGTGCGGGCACGCTCGTGGCGGACCTCACGCTCGAGGAGCTGTGGCGTCTCGTTGACAGCATTCACATCGGTGACCAAGGGTTTGCCTTGCTCGTAGATCGCACCGCCAGCCTCATTGCGCACGGGAATCCAGACGAGAAGGCGCGCATCGCACGCAACGAGAAATTGCGTGATCATCCGTTAGTGGCGGCGCGGCTCTCGAATCGCCGCAACGGAAAGCCCGCCGGGCACATCGAGTATCGGGACGCAGCCGGGCGGGAGATGCTCTCGGTGGCCGCTCCGGTCCCGCAGCTCGGTTGGCTCGTGCTCGTGGACCAACCCGCCGCCGAAGCGTTCGCGGCCGCCCGGCGCCTTCGCCGGTGGCTGCTCACGGTGGTGGCTATCGCGCTGCTCGCCACGGTTGTAGTGGGTGCAGCCTGGGGCAGGTCGTTCATCCGACCGATCTTCGCGTTGCTGCGCGGCACTGAAGCGCTCTCCCGCGGGCGGTTCGACACGCACGTCCACATCGCCCGGCGCGACGAGTTTCGAACGCTGGGCGACGCCTTCAACAGCATGGCGGACCGGCTGCTCGACCTGCAGCGGAAGACCATCCGGCAAGAGCGTCAGGCGATGTTCGGTCGGATCGCCGCCGGTCTCGCCCACGATCTGTCCCATCCGCTGCACAACATCAAGAACAACTGCAAGCTGATTCTAAAGCTCCACAACGACGTCGACTATCGCGGACTGTTCAATCGCACGATCAGCCGGGAGTTCGGCACGATTCAGCGCATTGTCGAAGACCTTCGCAACATCGCCAGGCCCATTCCCCTCGAGCGCTTTCCACTCGACGTCAACCGTTCGATTCTCGACGTCGTCGAGCGCATGCGCACGCCCCAACAGGCCGCGGGTGTGGACATCGAGCTCGACCTCGCAGACGACGAGGTATATATCGAAGGGGATCTCTTCGCCTTCAGCCGCGTGCTGCGGAATCTGATCACGAACGCGCTTCAGGCGACAGCACCGGGCGGGCGGATCACGTTCACCTCGCGTGCCGTCGACTCGCAGGTGGAGATCTCGATGGCAGATACGGGATGCGGCATTCCGCCGGAACGCCTAGGCGCGATCTTCGACGACTTCGTCACGACGAAGCGCCGCGGCCTTGGCCTCGGCCTCGCGATCTCGCGAAAGATCGTGGAGCAGCTCGATGGGACGATTGCGGTCGCGAGCGAAGTGGGGAAAGGAACCACGTTCGTGCTCCGGTTCCCGGCGCTCGCGCGGGAGCAGAGACAGCACGCGCAGCGACCGGTCGCCTGACGGCGCACACCTCCGCACGCGGGAACCTGGGACGACGCCGTCCGCGGCCGTCCCCGGTTCCCGACGCCGGGTTCCCAGCACACACCCCTGCCGCCTATTTCCGCGGCAGGACGGCGTCTTTGATCTGCTTGACCGGCCGCGCCTTCACCACTGTCTTGGCGGGAATCTTAATCGGCTCACCGGTCGCAGGGTTACGGCCCATCCGCGCCTTGCGCTTCTGGACGACCAGCTTCACGACGCCCGGGATGGTGAACTCGCCGGAGCGCTTGAGCTCCTTCTCGGCGAGCGTGGTGACCTCGTCGAAGAGCTCACGCACCTCGGTGCGCTTCATGTCGTACTTTTCCGCGAAATGCGAAAACAGCTCAGACTTCCCCATTCTCCGGGCTTCGGCCATCGTGACCCCCTGGCGCGCGTGAGTCAGGTGACCGCGAGCTGCCGCGCGCGCAGCGGCAGATACTCACGGATTGCACACTCCACGCGGTCGGGCCGCGTGGAAAGGCCGCCGTATCCTAGCAGTTTGCCGACAAACCCTCAATCGACGAGCGGCCAGGCTACCTCCAAAAGATGCCACCCTACCTACCCCGACAGCTCGCTCACGGTCATCCCCGGTCGTGCCATCTCGCACGGCCACCGGGTCCGACTGCGAGCGCCGTCAAGCCCGTCTGGCGGCTTCGGCTCACTCTGACGCCTGAATGATACACTGATTTGATGAGTGGCTCACGCGTGGAAACGTTCGTCAATCCCGAGCCCAATCGCGATTATTCCATCGACATCCGCTGCCCCGAGTTCACGTCGGTCTGCCCGAAGACGGGGTTGCCCGACTTCGGCGAGATCCAAATCAGCTACGTCCCAGACGCCTACTGTCTGGAGCTCAAGGCCCTCAAGCACTACCTGCTCGAATACCGCAACAAAGGCGTCTTCTACGAGGCGCTCACCAACCAGATCCTCGACGACCTCGTCGCGTCCTGCCAGCCCCGCCGGATGACCATCGTCGGCGACTTCTCGGTCCGCGGTGGGATCAAGACGTCGGTCACGGTCGAGTACGCCAGAGACTCTGCGCGCGCACCAGCCGGCCATCCGTGAGCTCCTCGGCATGTCTCTTGCCTCACCACTGTGTGAGGAGGCGCGAAGATGGTGTTTCGTGCAGAGTCTGCAACGGTGACGCCCATCGCGCGCGCAAGAAATGCAACAAGGACCGGGGCCAGGAGGGACGGGCGAGGGGCAAGGAGCACGGGACGGCGGCTCGATTTTTCTCGTTGGCGATCTCGTCCGGCTCCGTGACCGCGCGTGGCGCGTCACGCGCACGGGTCGCCACGGTGAGGTCACGGCGCTGGCCGTCAGTGGTCTGGAGCCGGATAATCGACGCGATACACGGACAGTGCTCGCACCGTTCGAGGCGGCCGTCCCGATTCACCGCTCGACACGGCCGCGTCAGACGCCGCTCGGCCGCTGGCTGCGCGGCCTAGTGACACTCGGTCTGCACGACGGTCCGTACGCGCTGCCCCGCTCCGCCGCGCTGGCGCGTGTCGCCTTGTTCCCCTATCAGCTCGCGCCGACCTTGGCCGTTCTCAACGGCCAGGCGTCGCGTCTTCTCGTGGCCGACGAAGTGGGGCTCGGCAAGACGATC
>JBOGIN010000317.1:0-5875 GCA_050742275.1 Vicinamibacteraceae bacterium | reverse complement strand
GTACAGATGATTGAGATCGCGGACCCAGTCGCGAATGCCATCGTGCGGCGGCTCGTCCACGAACGCCCACGGGAGCGCCGCGTCGTGATTCCACTCCTGCCACTGGCCGAGCTCGCATCCCATGAAGAGCAGCTTCTTGCCAGGATGCGTGTACATGAACGCGTAGAGCGCACGGAGTTTTGCCGCCTTTTGCCACGCGTCTCCCGGCATCTTGTCGAGGAGCGAGCGCTTGCCGTGCACGACCTCGTCATGTGAGAAGGGCAGGATGAAGTTCTCGTGGTACGCGTACAGCATCGAGAAGGTCAGCAGATTGTGCTCCCACCGGCGGTGCACCGGGTCCTTGCTCATATAGGTCAGGATGTCGTGCATCCACCCCATGTTCCACTTGTACGTGAAGCCAAGCCCCCCGAGGTGCACCGGCCGGCTCACGCCCGGCCACGCCGTGGACTCCTCCGCGACGGTGAGCACGCCAGGATAGTCGCCGTGAACGATCCGATTGAGCTCGTGGAGGAAGTCGACCGCCTCCAGGTTCTCCCGCCCACCGTGCTGGTTCGGCAGCCATTGGTCCGTCGGCCGTGAGTAGTCGAGATACAGCATCGACGCGACGGCGTCGACCCGCAGCCCATCGAGGTGAAACTCCTCGATCCAATACAACGCGCTCGCGAGCAGGAAGTTGCGAACCTCGTGGCGGCCGTAGTTGAAGATGAGCGTGCCCCAGTCCTGGTGCTCGCCCAGCCGAGGGTCCTCGTGCTCGTAGAGCGCGGTGCCGTCGAAGCGCGCCAGACCGGGCGCATCCTTGGGAAAGTGTCCCGGCACCCAGTCGAGGAGCACGCCAATCCCCTGCTCATGGCACGCATCGACGAACGCCCGGAAGTCGTCCGGCATTCCAAACCGGCTCGTCGGCGCAAAGAAACCCGTCACCTGATATCCCCAGGAGGCGGCGTACGGGTGCTCGAGCACCGGAAGCAGCTCGATGTGCGTGAAGCCCATCTCCTTGACGTACGGCACGAGCTGCGCCGCGAGCTCCCGATACGTGAGATACCCGCCATCCTCTCGCCGCTTCCACGATCCGAGGTGCACCTCGTAGATGGCCAGGGGGCGGTCGAATCGCGTCCCCGCTTCGGCGCGCGCAGCGATCCAGGCTTCGTCCTCCCACTCGTAACGGCTCGGATCGAGCGTGATCGACGCCGAGCCCGGCGGCTGCTCCGATGCCGCGCCGTACGGGTCCGCCTTCAAGAACACGTGCAGACCCTGACTGGTGCGAATCTCGTATTTGTATCGCCGGCCCTCGCCGAGACCGGGGATGAAGAGCTCCCAGATGCCGCTCCCGATGCGCAGGCGCATCGGATGAACGCGGCCGTCCCAGTTGTTGAAGTCACCGACCACGCTGACGCGCTGGGCGTTGGGCGCCCACACGGCAAAGAAGAAGCCGGCGCAGCCGTCGATCGCCATCGCGTGCGCGCCAAGACGCTCGAAGATCCGAAGGTGCCGCCCTTCGCCGAAGAGGTGCAGGTCGAGATCGCCGAGCACCGGAGCGAAGCGGTAAGGGTCGTCGATCTCGTCGCGGCGACCGTCCGGACGCGTCACACACAAGCCGTAGGGGAAGATCACCGCCTCGTTGGGAAACGTCGCCTCGAACAGGCCGCCTGCATCGCGGAGCGTCATCGGCACCGTCGTCGGCTCCGGTGAATCCAGACGAACGACCTCCACAGCGGTCGCGCGAGGGTGGAAGCAGCGGATGACGACCGAACGCGCCCCCTTGTGGTCGACGACGTGGGGGCCGAGCACGGCAAACGGGTCACCGTGGCTGCCGGTCACGATGGCTGAGATTGGGTCCTCCACACGCTGTACGGTCACATTCATGACTAGTAACAGCTTACTCTTAGGGATCGAGGGATCAAGGGGTCTAGGGATCAAGGGGTCCAGGAGGGCTCACGTCCAGCGGAGCCGCCTCGGTCCCTAGGCCCCTAGATCCCTTGATCCCTTGGTCCCTCGATCCCTAGCCCCCTCGATGCCTTTTCCCTTGACCCCGACCGATTTGGTCGGATATACGTTATAGGCATCTTTGAGACTGAGTCTCAGTTTCGATTCAGCCGATAGAAGAGTGGGTTCCAGGAGGTTCGTATGACGCGCGCCGTGCCACGGCTCGTTTGCTCTCTCTTGACCGTCCTCACGCTCGCCTTGGCCGCGACCCTCACCGCAGCCGGCCAGCCGCCACTCGCCCGCACCTCCGCCGATGCGACCGGCGTGGTGCTCATCGCTCACGGCGCCGACAAGACGTGGAATGCCAGGGTCCACGCCGTGATCGAGCAGGTGCGGCGGACCGTGCCCGCCGAGCCCGCCTTCCTCATGGGGATCCCCGATCAAACGCCGCAGCAGGCGTACGACAAGCTCGTGGCGTCGGGCGTGAAGCAGGTCGTCGTGGTGCCGCTGTTCGTCTCTTCGTTCAGCGCGCACGCCGAGCAGGTGAAGTTCATCGGAGGGTTGCGGGACGACTACCCACACGCCGAGCACATGAAGCTCACCCAGATCAGCGGACCCGCCGCGATCGCCGGCGTTGCCGGCGCCATGGACGACCACCCCGTCGTCGCCGACATCCTCGCGGACCGCGCCCGCGCCTTGAGCCGCGACCCGGCCAATGAAGCGCTCGTCATCGTGGCGCATGGCCCCAACGCCGATGACGACGCCGCACGTTGGCACGAGACGATCGAGCGCCTCGGTAAACAGATCCGCGCCAAGGTGCCCTTTGCCACGATCGACGTCCGGCTGCTGCGAGACGATGCGCCAAAGGCGGTGAAGGACAAGGCGCTCGCCGAGCTGCGCGAGTCGGTCACGACGCTGAGCGCCCGCCAGGGCGTGATCGTCATTCCGCTGCTCGTGGCGCCGGGGCGCGTCGCAGACCAGATTCCAGGCGTGCTCGAGGGTCTGGAGTTCGCCTGGGAGGGCCGAACACTGCTGCCGGACGACCGCATGGCCGATTGGGTCGTCGCGCAAGCGCAAGAGGTCCTTGGCTCTGCGTCCGCATCGCTCCAGCATCACGAGCAGGTGGTCGTCACCGCCACTCGGACGGAACGGCCGCTGATGGAAGTGCCGGTGTACACGGACGTGATTGACGCCGAGACGGTCCGCGCGGTCGGTGCGCGATCGATTGCCGACGTGCTGCCCCACCAGGCCGGTGTGGATATCGTCTCCGGTCTCGCCGGTGACACGGTGCAGATTCAGGGGATCGATGGGCGCGGCGTGCTCGTGCTGGTCGACGGTCAGGAGGTGATTGGCCGCATCGACAGCAGCGTGGACGTCGGCAACCTGCTCGTCGATGACATCGAACGCATCGAGGTCGTCAAGGGCGCGGCGTCGGCCGTGTACGGCTCGGATGCGCTTGCGGGCGTCGTCAACGTCATCACACGGCGGGCGACGCGTCCCGTGCAGTTGTCCGTGGATCAGCGGTTCGAATCGCTCAGCGGCTCGACGACGATGGTCTCGGCCGGCGGCGCGCAGGGACCGTGGAATGCGATTCTCTCGGCCAGCCACATCACGCGCGACGCCTATGACCTCGTTCCAGACGAGCCTTCGACGACAGGCAGCGACCTCCGGAAGGTCGGCGTCAACGGCAGCGTCGGTTATCAGGTCAATGAGCGCACCAATCTGCGTGTGACGAGCCGGTATTACGACGAGACTGCCACCGACGTCACAGCCACGCAGACGTCCCTCCGAGATGACGAGGTGCTCGACAGTCGATGGCAGAACGTCGCGGAGCTACGCACCGGCGTTGCCGATGGGACGCTCAGTCTACGCGGACACGTCAGCACGTATCGCCATCTCCTGGAACAGGTGACGCGTGACACGGGCGGCGTGGTGCCGGATTTGACGCGGGAGACATTGGGCGAGGTCGAGGTGCAGTACGACCGGCCTATCGCCGGACGCCACTTCGTGTCCGTCGGCGGTGAGTTCGAGCAGGCGGACATGCGGTCGGATCGTATTACGGGCGGCCAGCGCGATGTGCGGACCGGCGTCGGTTTCCTGCAGGACGAATGGTTCGTCCACGACCGCGTTCGACTCCTGGCCGGCATGCGCTACGACCACAACGACCAGTTCGGCGATGCCTGGAGCCCCAAGCTGGCGGTGCTGCTGCGCGGAACGGACAACATCCGCCTGCGCGCGTCGTACGGTGAAGGCTTCAAGGCGCCTGAGCTGAAGGACCTGTACTTCGCGTTCTCGAATCGGAGCGCGGGCTACCAGGTGATTGGCAACCCCGACCTGCGCCCGGAGGAATCACGCAGCGTCAACGCCGGCGTGGAAGTGGACTTCTGGCAACGCCGCGCGCGCGCTGCCGTCACGCTCTTCCAGCACCGCATCGACGACCTCATCGACACCGTCTTCGCCTCGCAAGATCCCGCGAGCGGCCTGCTCACGTTTCAGACGGCCAACGTGGGTGAGGTCCGGACGCGCGGTGCGGAAGCGCAAATCGATGTGACGCCCCGCCAGTGGTTGAGCGCCTCGCTCAGCTACACCCGCCTCGACGCGAAGGACATCGAGACCGGAGAGCCTCTGACGTCGCGTGCGAAGAACAGCGTCAAGGGCCGTCTCTCCGTGCGCTCGATGTCCACTGGCACGAACCTGGCCCTCTTCGGCCGGTATCTCGGCCGGCATCCCTTCGCGGACCTCGACAGCGACGGCCGCATCGATGACTACGCGTCCAGCTTGCCGCTCTGGGACCTGCGCGTTGGCCAGGACGTTGGCGACCGCGTGGGGCTCTTCGTCGGCGCGGAGAACATCCTCGACGAGCAGGACGCTCGGTACTTTCCGTCGCAGGGCCGGCGCGTGTACGCCGGCGCGACGCTTCGCTACGACCGGTAGCCACCGACCATGGACACCCACGACCACCCATCGCTGCACACGCTCGCTGACGCGTCAGACTGGGCGGTCATCCGCTGCGAGCACGGCTGCCTCCATCTCCGCCTGGGACCGCTCACGCTCACACTCTCCCCTGCGGAGTTCGAACGGCTCGTGACGATGCTCGGCGAGGCGTACGTACGACTGTCGGTGCGCGATGCCGTCGAACAGAGTCAGAAGCCGATTCATTAGCCCGCGCACTCTTCAGGCCGCGCGCTACATCTCGAGCTACGTCGACCACATGTAGCGCGGGGCCTTTAGGCCCGGCGTCCCTCACACGCAGGGCTGTGAATCAATGACGTAGCGCGCGGCCTTTAGGCCGCGCGTCCCTCACACGTAGGGCGGAGCCCTAGTCCCGCCGACGCGCTGCTCGGTGCGATAGACTGCGCGCACCATGCAGAAAGCGCGTGTACTGCCTCACGCAGCCGTTCTGATCCTGCTCGCGGCGAGCGCCACCATCGGACAGGAAGCCCCGCAGGAGCCACCGGTGATTCCCGTCGGCCTCGATGCCTATCGGATGTGGGACCGCTGGCCCTATCAGCGCATCGGCGCTCGTGCCTACATGCGGAGCACCTACGACCGGCGCGGCGGCAACGAATCGGCCGACGCGTCTCATTTCCTCTATCAGCTCGCCAACGACCACAACGTGACGCTCGACGTCGCGGGCCCCGGCGTCTTGTACTTCGCCCGCTACAACCACTGGCACGGCAGCCCCTGGCACTACGAGGTCGACAACGTCGACCACATCGTCCGTGAAACGAGCACGGCCGATCCCCTGAATCCGACGCCCGGCTCTGTCTTTCTGCCGGAGCATCTCTTCCCCAACCCCTTGACCTGGACCTGGTCGCACACCAAGGGCGCGGACCTCATGTGGGTGCCGATCGGCTTTGAGCGATCGTTTCGCATGGGCTATTCGCGGACGTTCTACGGCACGGGGTACTACATCTACCATCAGTTCGTCGATGGGGCGCCGCTCTCACGG
>JBOGIN010000316.1:0-1812 GCA_050742275.1 Vicinamibacteraceae bacterium | reverse complement strand
GCCGCTTGCTCGTCGCGCACCCGGCGCCGGGCGGTGTAGTCGGTCGTCACGCGATCGAAGATCGCCTCCTCGACACGCTCTTTGAGCTCGTCGGCTCGGCGGCAGTACGAGTCGAGGAGCTCCTGCTGCTTCCTCAAATCGATGAGCGCGGTGAGGACCGAGATGTCTACATCCAGGCCTTCGTGTTCCATGCCCCAGTCCTTGCCCAAAGCAGGCCTGTTCGCCTCATTATACCGGCCTCGGCACGTCGGATGAGCTGCCCTCTTTCCGCGCGTTTCCGGCGGCCTTCGCCTCATGCGAGCCGCGGGGGCGATGAAGTAGAATCCGAGAAATCCGGCGTTCGAGACGTCGCCGGGGACCCCATGTCCGGCCTCCCCTCCAGGATCGGCAAGTATACCGTGCACGAGCGGCTGGGTCGCGGCGGGATGGCCGAGGTGTATCTCGCCCACGACGCCAAGCTCGACCGGCTCGTCGCGCTCAAGCTGCTGCGCGAGTTTGGCCACGACGAGCTGCTGAAGCGCTTCGAGCGGGAGGCGCGCGCGATTGCGCGTCTGGCCCATCCCAATATCGTCACGATTTACGAGCTCGGCGACCACGACGGGCGGCCGTTCATCGCGATGGAATACATCGCCGGCGAATCGCTGGCAGAGCTCACGCGCCGCCGAGCCGTCCTTGCGCTCAACTATCGCCTCAAGCTCATCGAGGACCTCTGCGCCGGCCTCGCGTGCGCCCATCGTGCCGGCATCGTGCACCGCGACGTCAAACCGGCCAACCTCATGGTGGACAACCAGGGTGTCCTCAAGGTGCTCGACTTTGGCATCGTTCGTATGGCGGGGCCAGGCCTCACGCAAATGGGGACGCTCGTGGGCACGGTGAATTACATGTCGCCCGAACAGGTGTCCGCGGAGTCTGTCGACCATCGCAGCGACATCTTTTCGGTGGGCGCCGTTTTCTACGAGCTTCTTTCCTACCGGCAGGCGTTCAGGGGCACGTTTGTGGAGGTGCTCTCCAAGATCATCCACGCCGAGCCGGTGCCGCTCTCGGAGCTCGATCTGGAGCTCGATGCGGGGCTCGTGGCGATGGTGTCGCGCTGTCTGGCCAAGCCGCCAGGCGCACGGTATCAGGATCTGCTGACGCTGCGCGCCGACGTCCAGCGGGCGCGTCAACGGCTCGAGGGCAACGAGCGATACGCCGCGCTCGATGCGAGCTATCAACAGACGATCATCGTCCCAACGCCCACGCCCACGCCGCGGGCCTCGACTCCGGCGCCCGGGGATGGCGACGATGCCGATCGCGAGGTCGACACATGGCTGCGGCAAGCGGCCGAACAGCTCGAGGCCGGCCAGCTTGCGCGCGCCTCCGACTTGATTGGCCGTGCCGCGTTGCGGGCGCCCGACCTTCCGCGCGTGCTGGCGCTCAGACGCGAGCTGGAGCGTGCGGTCTTGGAGCAGGAGCGCGCCGAGCAGCGGAAGCGTGCCGTCCAGGCCTCGCTCCAGCGCGCACACGCAAAGCTGGACGACGGCGCCCACCAGTCTGCGTCGAGAGCAATCGCCGAGGCGCTCGCGCTGGATCCTCGGAGCTCCGAAGCGCTCGCGCTCCGCGCGCGTGTAGAAACCGCCCTTACGGCAGAGCGAAAGGACGCGGCGCTGCGCGCCGCCGAAGCGGAGCGGGAGCGGCGCCACGAGGAGCGCACGCTGCAACAACGCGAGGAGGAGCGCCGCGAGCGTGAGCAGCGCATCGCCACGGTGCTGACTGCCGCACGCGAGGCGATCCGAGACGAACGTTTCGACGAAGCGGCGGCGCTCGTCGAGC
>JBOGIN010000315.1:0-2461 GCA_050742275.1 Vicinamibacteraceae bacterium | reverse complement strand
CGTCGGGCCGGGCGGCTCCTCGGCATCTTCCGGGCTCCGGTAGAGGCCAGGTGACTTCAGGACGAAGACTTCTACGTTCGTGATGTTCATGTGTTCGCCGGGGCGTCTTCGGCAAGCACGTACAAAGTAGAGCCTTGCCGGCAGACGGCGGAAAAGTGCAAGGCGATGATCACGCCCCCGCGATGCGCCCGAACTTCCAGCGGAGCCGAGGCCTGGTCGGCGAAATCGTGCAGCCGCCCAATGAGCTCCCGCTGAGACACCTCCGCGCCGGGCTGAACCGTGGGTTCCCAGATGCCGGTGCGCGGACAGGGAACATAATCTTTGAGCTCCAACGCTTGCACGAGACGTGGAGGCGACGCGCGGTTCGTGTCAATCTTGCTGACGTTGCCGGTCAGCATCCCATAGTGACGTAGCACGTTTCTCACACCGTCATACGCGTGCCGCACACCTTCCGGGCTCGCCGCTTCGGCAAACCCGAACTCGCCGCCGACCGCGATCTTCCCTTCGTTCTCGGCCTCGTCCGTGAGCAGCCCCGACGCCATCTGGCGCGAATAGATATAGATAAACGGTGTGTCGAACAGGCGCGCGACGAGGAGGGTTTCTTGACACAGCGCAGGATCAGACACGGGGTGCAGGGAAGTACACAGCGGGAACGCTGCCTCGCAGCCGCCGGCGTGAAGGTCGATGACGAGCCGGACGTGCGGAAAGACCCGTGTCTTCACGAAATGCGCGATCCGGAAGGAGAGGGTAGCGCGGGCGTTGCCGGGAAAGGCCCGGTTCATGTTGACGCCATCTTCGGGTGAGGCTCGTGTATGGGCCGCGCAGGCACTCTCGCTCAACTGTGGCATGAGGATCAGTCGGCCGCGCATCTCATCAGGATCCAGATCGCGACACAACCGTTTCGCTGCGATCTGGCCCTCGTATTCGTTGCCGTGAGTGCCGCCGAAGACCGCGACTCCCGGTCCTGGGGCGTCCAGGCGTCGCCCGTTGATGACGGTGACCGGAACGAGCGAATAGCCCCACCTGGAGTCGAGATGGAAGGCGGCCCGGTAGTGGTGCTTTCCCGGTCGCTCGAACTCGATTCGATCGGGCTCGATCGGCTGCGCGGACATCAGCTGAAAACGGAGACGGGGCTACCCACCACTCGTCGAGCACATTAGTGCCATGGATACAAGCGTAGTCTCTGACACAGCAAGCCGTGGCCATTCTGTGCTTGTATGGCCTCAGGATCAATGCTGGCAGCGGGCGACACTCGGGTTTCCAGCGTTTTGGACGATTTCCGCTTGCGACCTGAGAGTCTTGCCGCCCCCCAGTTTTTATCGACCCTCCCCAACGTGGAGCGCATCACCCCCTGTGAGGTCGCCGAAGATGCGTAGGCGGCGTGGGTCTTGACCATTGACGGTGTGATGACGTGGCTTGGTGCCGCGGTGGGGCGGTCGGTGACGGCGACGTGCACGAGACGGCGGCGTGCGTGGGCAATGATGACGAGGACGAAGAGCAGGCGACACGTCGCGGTTGGCACCACGAAGAAGTCTGCGGCCATGATCTGGCCGATGTGATTGGCCAGGAATGTGCGCCACGTCTGGGAGGGTGGACGTCGGAGGCGGACCATGTACTTGGCGACGGTGGCCTGAGAGACGTCCACGCCCACCTTCAGCAGTTCGCCGTGGATGCGAGGCGCACCCCAGAGCGGATTCGCTTCCGACATCATCCGAATCAGTTCGCGCACGTCCTTCGGCACGGACGGCCGACCCGTACGTGGGCGGCTCTTCCACTTCCGGAACAACCCGAGACCGCGGCGATGCCACGCGACGACGGTCGCCGGTTCCACGATGACGAGCGCCCGTCGCCATTCCGTCCAAACGCGCGAGAGCCAGACCCATAGCCAACGGTCCGGCATCCCCACTGGCACCCGCCGAGGCCGTGTCCGCTGCAGCACTTGCAACTGATGTCGCAAAGCCACGAGTTCGAGCTGGAGTCTCGCGCGCGACCGCGCGGAGTCACGGATTGTCAGGAGAAGCGACCGGAGTACCGGCATGACTGCCACAAGCCTACTCAGGTCGCCTCGCAACATCAACCGCAGCAACAACTACGGGCTTCTTGGTAGCCACAGCCGGATCAATTGCGCACCGGCGTCACCACCCCGTGTCGCTACGAACCGGGCGTGCAGCGGACCTACGCCGAGTGGGCGCAGCACTATCACACGGTCGTCATTCCGGCCCGCGGTTCGTCAATCAGACAATCTGGCCGCGGCCTTGGGCGATGTCTAATCCAGCCCGCTGATATCCCAGACCTTGATCGTGAAATCCGTGCCGCCGAAGCCGGTGGCCATCAGCGTTCCATCGTGCGAGAACGTCATGGATTCGATGCGGCCCGGTTGGTCTTCGATCGCGTAGACGAGCTCGAAGGTCTTCGGATTCCAGAACTTGATCGTCCTGTCCTTGGCGCCGCTGACGGCGAC
>JBOGIN010000314.1:0-1966 GCA_050742275.1 Vicinamibacteraceae bacterium | reverse complement strand
ATCTGACTCACCACGCGCATGGGGAGATTGCTCAGATCGTCCTGTTGTTCGGACGTCCGCCTCCGGACCGACGCGCGCAAGAACACGCCCACCGAGTCGAGCGCCGTTGCGTGCTCGGCACAGGTTGGACAAGAGGAGAGATGCGCGCGCACGGCTCGCTGCTCGTCGATCGGCATCTCGCCGTCGCGGAAGGCCGACAATCGCTCACCAACGTCCGCACAGGAGAACGCGTTCATGCGACCCTCAGTTCTTCTCGCAGCTGGTGGCGCGCCCGGGCCAACCGCGACTTGACGGTTCCCACGGCCACACCCAATGAATAGGCAATCTCGTCGTAGCTCAAGCCATCGATCTCGCGCAAGACAATCGCCGTCCGCTGATCGAAGGGCAGGCGGTCGAGCGCGCGCCAGACGAACTGAGCTACTTCCTTCCGCTCCACCGTCGCCTCCGGATCGTCGGCGCGGTCCAGGTCCGGAACCTCATGGAAGCGACGCACGTTGTCGTCCAGCGACACCTGCTCGCGCTGTTTCCGCCTCCGCCACCATCGCTGCCGGTTCCGCGCCTGGTTGATGACGATGCGGTAGATCCAGGTGCGCAACGAGGCATGGCCCCGGAACGTGTGCAACGTCCGAAAGACCCGGAGGAAGACCTCTTGCGAGAGATCCAACGCTTCGTTGTGCTCACCGAGCAGGTGTAGCGCGAGCTGGTAGACCATACGCTGGTGGGTCTCCACCAAGGCCGTGCAGGCCAGCTCATCCCCTGCTCGGCACCTGGCGACGAGCTCGGCCTCGACCTCGCCGCTGCTCGCCCACTCCAAACCAACCGGCTTGGCCGAGAGACCCTCGGCCATTTGATGCTCCATCCTTTTACAATACCAGTTGATGATACGCGCTTGTAACCCTTTAGACACCATCGTGCTCTAAAAGGTTCCTGTTCAGATACCTAGCGCAGTATGACCCGTCGCTCCATTCTGACCGTCTTCCTGCTCGGTCTTGGTTTCGCGGCCGTCCTCGCGGTCACGGTCATCCAGCGCGAGCTTACGTTTCAAGAGCTGCTCACGCGGGGCATCGAGGCCCTCCGCCAGCAGAACCGGGCGGTTGCCATCGAGGCACTGAGCGGCGCCATTGCCTTGAAACGGAGCTCGATGGTGGCCTACCTGCGCCGGGGTGAAGCGTATCTGCTCGGCGGGCAACAGGACTTTCCTTCCGCGTTGCGCGATTTCCGGGAAGCCGCTCGCCTGGACCCCGGCGCCGTCCGTCCCCTGGAGCGGCTTGGCGACATCAGCGCAAAGCTGGGCTCCTACGAGCGGGCTGCCGAGTACTATCGCACGGGACTCGAGCTGGACGAAGGTGCCCCCGGAATGACATACAAGCTCGCGCTCGCCGAATACCAGGCGGGTCGCGCCGGCGAGGCGCTCGCGCTCGCCGATCGGACGCTGAGACTCGACCCAGGTCTCGCCGAAGCGCATTACCTGCGCGGCCTTTGTTTGGTCGACCGAGCGAAGCTTCGCGAAGGCGCCGACGCATTCCGGCAGGCCCTGGCGCGCGACGGGCGCCTCGTCGGTGCCCGCGTGCAGCTCGCGCTCACGGCCCGGCAGCTCGGACATCGGCGTGATGAGATCACGCATCTCGAGCAGCTTGTCGAGCAAACCAGGCAGCCGGAGCACGCGGCGGCGCTTGGGCGTGCGCTCGTAGAGCTCGGACGCATCGACCGAGCGATCGAGGTGCTCCAAGAGGCGTCCACGCGGTTTCCCCGTGACGCGAGGCTGATGACAACGCTGGGGAGCGCGTGGCTCGAGAAGGCGGCGGCCACAGAGGATCGACGGGCACGCGGGCATGCTCTCGAGTGGCTCCGGCGTGCCGAGGAGGAAGAGCGTCGCACCGGAGGGGCACCGAGCGAGACATTGGCGGCGCTCGGTCGCGCCTGGCTCCTTGACAACCAGCCGCGTCAGGCGGTCGAAGCGCTTCAG
>JBOGIN010000313.1:0-1789 GCA_050742275.1 Vicinamibacteraceae bacterium | reverse complement strand
GGCCCTGTACGTGGCACCCGAGGGACGAGCGCCCTTGGAGGTGCTGCGAAACTACGAGCAGGAGCTCCAGGCCGGTGGGTTCGAGGTGCTGTTCCAATGCGCCGGCCGTGAGTGTGGTTCTCGAGACGGCTGGCTCGGTAGGTTCTTCCTGTATCCCGAGGGACAACGACTAAAGAACACGCCACCCGGCGGGCGAAATCCAGGAGAGATATCGGAGCACGCGCTCAGCTCTGCGAAAGACCAACATTACGTGGCAGCGAAGCGCGTCGCGCCTGAGGGAGACGTCTACGTCTCTATCTACGTCGTGACCGGAGCATTCCCGCGGCACAACGACACATTCGGCCACGCGCTCGTGCTGCTCGACGTGATCGAGACGGTTCCGATGGAAGCCAAGATGGTCAAAGTCGATGCGGCCAGCATGGCGAAGGACATCGCCGCGAGCGGTCACGTCGCGCTGTATGGGATCTATTTCGATACCGACAAGACGGACATCAAACCGGAATCGGCCGAAACGCTCCAGGAGATTGCCGCGCTCTTGAAGCAAGACGCCAAGCTCAATCTCTACGTCGTCGGCCACACCGACAACCAGGGCGGGTATGAGTACAACATGGATCTCTCCCAGCGCCGGGCGGCGGCCGTGGTCACGTCGCTGACGTCGGCGCACGGCGTGGACACGCAGCGCTTGAAGCCGGCGGGTGTCGGGCTGCTCGTCCCCATGGCGTCCAATGACAACGACGAAGGTCGCGCCAAGAACCGTCGGGTGGAGCTCGTGAAGCAATAGCTGTGGGACGAATCAGATGCTGGACACGCCGTTGTACGTATACCTGAGCGCCGGAGCGGCGCTCTTCGTCTTCTGGGATGCAGGCAGGCGCAGGGCGGCGGCGCGCTGGGGCTGGGTGGCCGGTACCGCCATCGCCTGGCCGCTCGTCTTGCCGTTATGGATGGCAACACGGCCACTCCAACCCGGGGAGATCCGTGGGGGCGGCCGCGCGTGGAACGTCTCGAAGTACTTCGCCCTGGTCTGGACCATCCTGTGGGGGACGCACGCTCTGTTGGCGCTCGTCGTCGCCGTGGCGGTGGGATGGACGAACCGTGACGCTCCCGATGTTGGCGCCGGAATCGGCCTGGTGGTCCTTCTCGCCGTCGTCTATGTCGCGGTATGGCTGCTTCCCGCCGGGAGCGCGCTGTGCGTCGGCTGGTTGCTCAGGAAACGCGAAGTCATCGAGCAGGGCCCACCTCAAACGGCTCCGACAGCGCCAGCGGGGGACGCGCCGCTTACGTGACGGCGCCGGAGGCCTCGATGACGACGTCGACCGAGGCGCACTACCGCTCCCTGTACTGCTGCTGTTCGGGCGCTGGAGTTGCCGAGCCTACGTAGCCGGTCACCAAGGGGCGATCCACGCTCGCGCTTGCATCGCGCGTCTGCACTCTCTGGAGAATTCCGAGCAGGGCGAGCAAAATGGCAATCAGCACAGCGCCTACTCGCACGTTCGCGTTGCTTGCCAGTGGAATACGGGCGAACACGCCGGCCTCTCGTCGCGCGTAGCGGTCTACTACCTGCACTCCACGGATTCCGCCGCCAATGGCCACAATCGGCCGCACATTACTTCCACTCATGTTGCTCACCATATGCCTTAGCCCCAATACTGTTCACTTAATGCGTTGCCGGCGGACGTGGACCACGACTGTGCAGACGCGAGCAGGCGGCGGCGGCGCGGTCGAAGCGGGAACTTGCTCATCTTGCGTTTGACACCGCGGGGCGTGCGGCGCCCGCGACTCGAGACGACGC
>JBOGIN010000312.1:0-6034 GCA_050742275.1 Vicinamibacteraceae bacterium | reverse complement strand
CGGTGGACCGATGGCCGAAAGACCGCTCTCTGCTCCGAAGGCGCGTCCGAGTGGCCCGGTGTAGCGGGGGCCTTTGTAGAGCGTCGTGCCGTCTTTGCGCGCCGCATCGGTCGCGACCGGCCGCTGTTCTCTCCTTCGCTCCTCCTCCTCGTCTGCAGCTGGCCCGAGGAACGTCATGAGGTCCTCCAAGTCGTCGTCCGGGAGGACGTCGTCGGTGAAAGGCGGCATTTGACCTTGGCCTTCGCGAATCTGCGTTTCGAGACTGTCCTCGCTCAATTTGGCGATGGCAATCAGACCGCTGCCGTCCATCCTTTGGATGCCACCAGGCTGGGGCTGGCGGTGGCAGGTGGCGCACATCTGCTGGTACACGGCGCGGCCCCGCACTTTCGGCGGCCCCTCCCGTTTGGTGCGTTGCTCCTCCGTTTCAAATTCATCGAGTTGATGGATCGTCGGATGATCAGTCGTCCGCACGTAGAGGAAGCCGGTCTCCGGATCCGCGGCGCTTCCGCCCCAGTTCGCTCCTCCGAACTGTCCGGGCATCATGATCTGCTCGCGGTCCAGGAGCTGCGGCGTGAACACGCGTCCGGCGCGCGCCGCGCGAAAGCGCTTCAGCACGGCCTCCTTCTCTTGTGGACCGAGGTGCGGATTGATGTCTTCTTCCCTGAATTCCTGCCGGGCGAACGGCGCCGGCTTCGTCGGGAAGGGCTGCGTGGGCCACGCTTGCTCACCCGGTACGTCGCTCGCGGGAACCGGCCGTTCCTCGATCGGCCAGAGTGGCTCGCCGGTTTCTCGATTGAACACGTACAGGAAGCCGAACTTGGTCGGCTGAGCGACGATGTCGACCATCTCGCCGTTGTGGCGAACGGTCAAGAGCTTCGGCGCGGCCGTCAGGTCGTAATCCCAGAGATCGTGGTGGACGGCCTGAAAATGCCAGAGCCGCTTCCCGGTGCGCGCATCCAGGGCCAGCAGGCAGTTGGCAAATAGGTTGGCGCCGATTCGGTCGGCGCCATAGAGATCGTGCGTGGGAGAACCGGTGGGCACGTACGCGATTCCCCGCTTCTCGTCGATCGAGATCTCGCCCCACGTGTTGGCGCCGCCGGCGTACTTCCAGGCATCCGGCGGCCACGTGTCGTAGCCGAACTCACCTGGACGCGGGATCGTGTGGAACGTCCACACCAGCTTGCCCGTCACGACGTCGTATGCGCGGATGTCACCCATCTGCGAGAAATACCGCTCGCCGGTATTGGAGCCGGTGATGAAGAGATTCTCGTAGACGCGCCCCGGCGTTCCGCTGGGACCGCCGAGCAGACGCGGCCGTCCGACGCGCATCTCGACCCGGCCGTTGCTACCAAACGTCGTGATGGCTTCGCCGGTCTGTGCGTTGATCTGCCTCAGCGCGCCGCCGGCCGCGTAGATGAGCCTGCGGTCGGTGCGGTCCTCACTCTCCCAATAGTTGATGCCGCGGTTACCCGGGCTGTCTCCACCTTCGACGGCATGCGACCAGACCATTTTTCCGGTGGCTGCCTCCAAGGCGACGATCCTGTTCTCCCGCCCCAGCAGGTACATCACATCGTCTACGACGATGGGATTGAAACCAAAGTTACCCGTGCGATCCGGGACGGGATAGTGCCAGGCCAACTCGAGCTCGCGCACATTGGTCTTGTTGATGTGCGCGAGCGCCGAGTACTGCATTGAGTCGGACGAGCCGCCGTAGTCGCTCCAGGTCGTCCACCGCTGTTCTTCGAGCGTCCACGCGCCGCGGACCAGCCAGGCGCCGAGGAGCAGCGCAACCAAGCCGGCGGCTCCGAAGACAGGCAACCAAACACGCCGATTGCGAGATGTCATGACCTGTCGCTAGAAGCTGTACCGCAGGGAGAACTGCATGCGGCGCTCGTTGCGCGCCGAGGTCACCGTGCCGAAGTCGGAGTTCGTCTGTCGCCCGTCGGCATCGAATTGCGCCTCCGTCTCGACCTCGTTCCACTGCGAATGGTTGAACAGATTGTAGATTTCCCACCGAAACTGCAGTCTGTGGTTGCCCTTCAGCGGGAAGTCCTTGAAGAGCGAGATATCGTGATTGTGGAAGCCCGGAAGGCGGATCTTGGCGTTGTAGCAGTTGTTGCCGATGTCGCCACGGCCGGTGGGTCGTTGAAACACGCTCGTGTCGAACCAGCGGTCGACGGTCCGCTCGCCGGCCGGGAGATTCAAGTCGCCCGTCATGATGATGTTGCCGCAGGTTTCGCCCCCGCCGGAGAAGTCGAAATCGTCGCTGAAGTCGGCTTCGATGTTCGCGAAGCCGCCGGTGGCGAACGTGCTGATGCCGGAGACCCGCCAGTCGTCGAGCACCCATTTCGCCGGATCCCATCGCACCAGCCGGCTCCCGGCCGGGACGTCGACCATGTAGCTCGCGACGACCACGTGCTCCTGGATGTTGCTTCGCGTCTTCGCCGCGCTCGACGGCAATGGGTTGTCTTGATACAGGCCGGTGGCGAAGCCCTTGGCCCACGTGTAGCTGCCCGCCAGCTCGAACCCTCCGGTGAATCGGCGCGTCACCTGCAGCTGCAAGGAGTCGTACCAAGACTTGCCAATCGGAGAGCTGATCGCGATGTCACCGAAGCCGGTGATCGGGCGCAGGAACTCGTCCGGCAGCGCGCCGGGATTGGCGGCGCTGGCGTCAACGGTGTCGTCGCGGTGTTCGGGGAGGAACCGGGCGCCGGCAGGAATGGCGTTGTAGTTCCAGTCCAAGCCGAGATTGTGCGTGGTATCACCCACGTACGCGACGTCGAGCACCGTGTTCCACCCGATCTCTCGCTGGAGCCCCAGCGTATACCGGTAGGTCACCGGTTGCTTCGCGTTGGTCCGCTCGATGCCGCTCACGTCGGTCGGCGTGGTCGTGCCCGTGCCCGTCAGATACGAGCGCATATCCGTGTACCGGATGGTTCGCGTGAAATTGAACGCGGGGCCACCATCGAACGTGGGACCGCCCGTCGCGTTGTGGAACACGCCGCCTGCCGCCCGCACGACCGTCTTGGGATTGATGGCGTAGGCCATGCCGACGCGCGGATCGAACAGGACGCCGATCGGGTCGATGAACCCGCGACCGCCCTCGACATAGCTGCCATCCTGCTGCACGACGACGCCGTTGATCTCGCACGGCGTGGACGGCGTAATGACGCCGCACGTGTATCCGGTTCCCGGCAGGATCTGTCCGATAAAGGTCTCAGGGACGACCTCGCCCGTCATCGGATTCAAGGCGCGCCGGCCGTCGCCGGTCGTCGTCGGCTCGAACAACACCGGCGGGTTGCCGCCCCACTCGGGGTCGAAGCGCTCGAGGCTGAAGACCGAGGCCTCGCCGCCACCCTGGTGCGGATGGTCCCACTTGTACATGCGCACACCGAGGTCGAGGGTGAGCTGGCTGTTCACCTTCCATGTATCTTGGACGAACCATGCCAGCGTGTTCTGCCGGCGGTTGTCGCCGACGCGGCCCATCGACTCGCTGTACTCGGTGACGTGGCCGATGAACGCGTTGGCGTAGCCGAAGCCAGCGTTGCCTGGATCGGCGCCGTCGTACTCGAAGTTGAACTCGCCGCCGAAGGTACCGGAGCGCGCTTGGCCAAAGCGCTCGTACTCGTGCATGATGCCGAGCTTGAACGTGTGCGCACCGCGCGTGTGGGTGAGGTTCAGGGCGGTGCTGAGCGCGGTGTCCGCGCCATAGATCGGCCAGCGGCCATCGTATGTGATTTCGCCCTCATCGCGGCTGTTGTTCTGCAAGTCGCCGAACACCACCCGCGGGATCAGATTGAGCGGATTGTGGATGGGCGCGAACTGCGGCAACGCGGCAAGCTCCGGATACGTGCTGCGTTGAATGCCCGCCAAGGCGACATTGTCTTCGGGCGGTCCATCCTCGGTGCTGTAGAAGATCCCAGTGCCGAGCTCGAGGACGGTGTTGGCCCCGAAGGTACGCGTGTAGTCGATCTTGCCCTGATCGGCCGTGAAGTCGTAGCGCTGCCTGACGAGGCCCCAGCGCGCGGAGGCGCCGGCAACGTTCCAGCCCACACTCTTGGTGTACCAGGTCTGATACTTGACGGCGAAGCTGTCCTGGTCCGTGGCTCGATAATCCACGCGTATGAGGTGCTGCCGCCGCGGATGGTCGATGCTGTCTTCTTGCGTGAGGTAGTTGTATCCCGACCCGTCTGTGTTGGGCAACGGGAACAGATTCAGCATCGCCACGCCCCGTGGATCGGCGCGATCGGCAGGGATGATATTGCCAGGAAATGGCTGACCAGTCAGCGGGTCACGGACGACGATCAAATCGCCGGACGTCGTGCGCGTCTGCGAGAAGTCACCAGCCCGCTCGCGCGCCGTCGGCATCGTGAACCGCCGCAGTTGCTGTGGGTCCTTGAGCTGCGTGTCGTCGAGCGAGTAGAAGAAGAACAGCTTGTTCCCCTGTGGATTGAGCCCCGGAATCTTCGGCGCTGGCCCACCCAGGTTTCCGCCGATGGTCGAATAGCGGTACTCCGGCTTCTCGACTTCGTCCTTGTTGTTGAAGAAGTTCGTGGCGTTGAACATCTCGTGGCGTTGATAGGTGTATGCGGTGCCGCGGTACTCCGATCCACCGTGCTTGGTGATGAAGTTCACCTGGGCGCCGCCCTTCAGGCCGTGCTCGGCGGTGTAGGCGCTCATTTGCACGTTGACCTCCGCGATCGCATCGAGGTTGGTTGCGCCGCTGAAGTTACCGCCGCCGCCGCCGTCGCCGCCGTTGATGCCGTCCACGTAAAGGGTCTGGCCGCGTCCGCCCTGGATGTTGGGCACCGGCGTCGAGAAGCTGCCGCCGAAGGTTTCCTGGTCGTTGGCCAGAAGTGAGACGCCGGGGAGGATCTTCAGCAGCGACACCGGGTCGCGGCCGCGGATGGAGAGATTCGTCACTTGCTGCAGATCGAGGATGGCTTGATGGGACGTCGTCGTCGTCGCGACACGCTCGCCACGAGCCGTCACGGTTACCGACTCGGTTTGTTGGCCGACGTCCAACGCGAGGTCGCCAAGGGCCAGGCGTCCGCTGGCAATCAGCATGTTGCCCTTGCGCTCCAACGTCTGGAAGCCCTCCAGCTCCACGCGCACGGTATACGCGCCGGGGGCGAGCGCCTGAAACACGAAATTTCCGTCCTCGTCGCTGGTGCTCGTTCGCGTCTGTCCGTTGAGCTCGTTGATCGCGGTGACGGTCGCCCCTGGTAGGACGGCGCCCGTCGAGTCCACGATCGCGCCGGCCATCGAGCCGGACGCCGTTTGAGCAAACGCCGCTGCGGCAGACAACAGCGCCAAGGCAAGCGTTGCAAAAGCCTTCATGGCCCCTCCTCCAGAAGCCGCGCGCCGATCGCGGGCAGCAGAAAAACGCCACTCGCCGAGATGTGTTGCGTAATACGCAACCACATGTGCATGAAATGCGCGGCGAATGTTATCAACGAGGTCAAGCGGCGTCAAGCGCGCTCCGTCGCGCGCTCCGTCGCGTGAGCGCTGACGAGTCAGATGTGCTGTGGCTTGGGGCGGCCGGCAGGACGGGCAGGGTCGGAGGTCGGCGAGGCTGAAGCACCGCACTGCGGTCTCGACGGCTGCCGTGGGGAGCGCGGAGGTGTGTTGCTCGTCAGGCCGTCAGAGAGTTGCTGATGTCGCGGGCGACGGCGCAGGCCTGCTGCGCTGCGCTGAGACAGCTCTTCTTGGAGAAGCGGGTGAGTGGGGCCGAGATCCCGATAGAGGCGACGATGGTGCCGTCCCGGTCGCGGACGGGCGCCGCCACGCATCGCACTTCCTCGAGGAACTCGCCATCGTCGGTCGAGAAGCCCCGGGCGTTGATTGCTGCGCAGGCTTCGGCCAGACGATCAATCGAGACAATCGTTCGCTTCGTGTACGCCTGCAGTGGGGCATCGCCAAGGATGGCCCGCAGGTCGGCCACGCCGAGGTCCGCGATGAGCGCCTTGCCGTGGGCGGTGCAATACAACGGCATGAACTCACCCGTACGGCCCGAAACGGCAACGACCTGATC
>JBOGIN010000311.1:0-6516 GCA_050742275.1 Vicinamibacteraceae bacterium | reverse complement strand
TATTGCGAGAGCCGTTCCAGCTTGGGAGCCGTTCCCATAACGCGTTGATTCTTGATACGTTTGTTCCTTTGGTTGGTTCCGCGCAGCAGTTTCAATAGGCATCATCCACCACTTTTTCGGTGGTTTTGACCAACACGAATTGGTATGGTTAGCCCATGGAGCGCGACCGCACGCCACCGGAGCTGGTCGGCCAGTCCCCCGTATTTCTCGATGCGCTCGCCCACGCCTCAACCGCGGCGGGTCTCAATCGCTCTCTCCTCATTGCGGGTGAGCGCGGCTCCGGCAAGGAGCTCCTGGCCGAGCGAATCCACGTCCTCTCGCCGCGCTGGGAGGGCCCGCTGGTCAAGGTCAACTGCGCCGCCCTCAGCGACGACCTCCTCGACAGCGAGCTCTTCGGCCACGAGGCAGGTGCGTTCACGGGCGCTCAGCGGCGCCATCAAGGACGGTTCGAGCGGGCCGAGGAGGGCACGCTGTTTCTGGACGAGATTGCGTCGGCCAGCATGCGCGTCCAGGAGAAGCTGCTCCGCGCAATCGAATACGGTGAGTACGAGCGCGTGGGCGGCGAGACGACGGTGACCGCGGACGTGCGGGTGGTAGCTGCGACGAACGTGGATCTGCCGGCCCGCGCCGCGGCGGGGCGCTTTCGGGCCGACCTGCTGGACCGGCTCGCCTTCGACGTGATCGTCGCGCCGCCGCTGCGCGCCCGCCAGGAAGACATTCCCCTGCTCGCCGAGCACTTTGCCTCGGCGCTCGCGCAGGAGCTCGCCGAGGACGATCCCGACGCGCGGTTCGAAGGCTTCACGGCGGCCGCGATCGCCACGCTGCGCACCTACGATTGGCCCGGGAACGTGCGCGAGCTGAAGAACGCCGCAGAGCGCTCGTTCTATCGCTGGATCGCCGCCGACCGCCGCGGTCCCGTGGACCGGGTCGTCATCGACGCCTTCGACACCACGCATCGTCCTCGAGGCAGCGACGAAGCCGTGACCCCGCTCGAGGCAGTCGCGCCCGCGCCATCGACCAACGCGCCCGGCGGTGCTTTCGATCTCCGCGCGTATCTGGAACAGGCCGAACGGGAATGGGTCAGTCGGGCGCTGGCCGCGAACGGCGGCAGTCAAAAGCGCGCCGCTGAGTACCTCGCGCTCACCTACGACCAGATTCGCGGGCTGATCCGCAAACATCGTCTTCGGGCAGGCGGACGAATCTCGCGGCGATCTGCCGTCTCTGCATGAACAGCTCATTCGTACGCGCCGAAGGGGGTCCCCATTGAAGTGTCTGACGCGACGGTCGTGTTTGATGCCAGTCGTCGTGGCGCTCCTGGCCTGCGCCGCCTGCGATTGGATGTACTACGGCACGATGCGGAAGCTTGGCCTGGAGAAGCGGGATATCCTCGTCAAGCGCGTGCGCGCGGCCCGCGGCGCGCAGCAAGACGCCAAGGAGGAGTTCCGCTCGGCGCTGGAGAAGTTTCGGACCGTGCTCGAGGTCGAGGGCGGATCGCTCGAGGACAAGTACAACTCGCTGAACGACGAGTTGGAGCGCAGCGAGTCGCGTGCCCGTGAAGTGCACGATCGCGTGAAGGCGGTTCGCGACGTCTCCAAGGATCTGTTTGGTGAGTGGGAGCGGGAGCTGGACCAGTACACCGACCGAACGCTCCGGGCGCAGAGCGAGCGCGAGCTGGACGAGACGAGACGACGAGCCGACGCGCTCATCGCTGCGATGTCGCGCGCCGAGGAGCGCATCGATCCGGTGCTCAGGCCTCTGCGCGACCGCGTGCTCTTCCTCAAGCACAACCTGAACGCGCAGGCCATCGGCGCCCTCACCAAAGAGCTCGACAACATGCGCGGCAACGTCGACGCGCTCGTGGCCGATCTGGAGCGCGCCATCGCCGAAGCGGACGTCTTCATCGACGCGATGGAGACGGAATAGCCCGACTGCTGCCCACGCCACGCTTCTCCGCACGTAGCGCGCGGCCTAACCCCAGAATTCACCTGTGTTGACAATCGTGGGGGCCGCCTTTAGGCAGCCCAGGGACCGGCTGAAGCCGGCCCCTACAGGCCCCTCGCTCCGTCGGCGTTTGGAACATCCCTCGACAAAGGCTCAGGTTGGCGTGACAGAACTATTACAGTCGGCCGGCTTCCATGCTGGTAGTGTCATGGGTCATGGTCGACGTACGGACTCTCTACGGTCGGAAGAACTCGCGCGGCATCTCGTGGACAACCGCCAGCGCGATGACCGCGTTTCATATTGGCGCGGTGGCTGCGCTCTTCTTCGTCGATGCGGGCGCGATGCTCGTGGCGGCATTCCTCTGGTGGGTCGCGGGCATGCTCGGCATCGGCATGGGCTATCACCGGCTGCTGACCCACCGCGGGTACAAGACCCCGAAATGGGTCGAGCATTTCCTGACGCTGTGCGGCACGCTCGCGCTGGAGGGCGGCCCGATCTTCTGGGTGGCCACGCACCGCATCCACCACCAGCACTCGGACAAGGAAGGCGACCCACACTCGCCGCGTGAGGGCACCTACTGGGCCCACATGGGCTGGATCTTCGCCGGACAGCCGATGCACGCCGACACCAAGACCCTACGCCGCTACGTTCCGGATCTCAGCAAGGACCCCGTGCACGTCTGGCTCACCAAGTGGCACTGGGTGCCGCAAGTCGTCGTCGGCCTGGCGCTGCTCGCGTACGGCGGCTGGACGTACGTCCTGTGGGGGACCTTCCTTCGCGTGACGGTGGGCCTCCACGCGACCTGGCTGGTCAACTCGGCCACGCATAAGTGGGGCTCACGGCGTTTCAAGACGCGAGACGACTCGACGAACAACTGGTGGGTGGCGCTGCTGACCTTCGGTGAAGGCTGGCACAACAATCACCACGCCCACCCCGTGTCGGCGCGACATGGCCTCGCCTGGTACGAGATCGACTTCAACTACTACGGGATCAAGACGTTGCAAGCCATGGGCTTGGCGTGGGACGTCAAGGTAGCCAAGGCGAAGGGGGCGGTCCACACGGGTCCCCAGGAGACGCCCGACGCGGTCAACATCGGCACGGTCGAGGCGGCGACAGCGGACTAACATCACCACTTCGTCGCGTAGCGGGACGTGAAGAGCGTGTGAATAAATTCGTGGGGTCCGCCTTTAGGCGGACCTCCATGGCCGATAGAGCCCGAACTCGCGCCGTCATGGGCCGCCTAAAGGCGGCCCCTACTTGCATGCTTCACAGCCTCTGAAAGCCCCGCGCTACATCCAGCGCGGGGGCGTCTCCATGTCTTCGCAGGGCTTATGATCGTCAAGTGACCCGCCGGCAAATCGCGACCTTCGTCTTCATTGCGCTCGCGGTCGTCCTCATCGCGGCAGCCGTCACCCTCAACATCGGCTGGATCATCGTCAACGGGCGGCGCGTGCTGCCGCTCGTTCTCGGCATCCTCTCGTTTGCGCTCATCATCGCCGGGATCATCGTCTACACGGTGTTCCTCGTGCGCGAGATGCGACGCAACGAGCAGCACGACGCGTTCATCAACGCCGTCACGCACGAGCTGAAGACCCCCATTGCCTCGATTCGCCTGTATCTGGACACGCTCGACTCGCGAGAGGTGAGCGAAGCGCAGCGCCGTGAGTTCTACCGCATCATGCTGGCGGACGCCGCGCGGCTGCAGCAGACGGTCGAGCAGGTGCTCAAAGCCGGCATCGCCGGCCAGCGGCCGCGGCTGCTTCACCGCGCGCCCGTGGAGATGGCCCAACTCACACGGGACACCATCGACACCGCTCGGCTGCGACATCACCTGCCGCCGGAGACCATTGCGCTACACTCACGGGCGCCCGATGTGGACCTGGTGGTGGACGGCGACGTGGACGACCTGCGCTCGGCGCTCTCCAACCTGCTCGACAACGCCGTGAAGTACTCGCACGGGCAGGTGCACATCACCGTCGAGCTCTCGACGCCGAAACCGGATGCGCTGTGGGTCCGCGTCCAGGATCAAGGCATCGGTATTCCGCGCAGTCAGTTGAAGCGCATCTTCCGCCGCTTCCATCGCATCCCGATGCGCGGCTTCAAGGTCAAGGGCACCGGCCTCGGCCTCTATCTCGTGCGGTCGATCGCCACGCAGCACGGAGGCCGGGTCTTCGCCCAGAGCGAGGGTGAGGGCCGCGGCGCCATCTTCACGCTGGAGCTCCCGCGGCTACGGACCCGCACCGCAGAGTCGCCTGCCGAGTCGATCGCCAGCAGCGGACGGGCGTAGCGCAAGCCGGACCCATGAGCCGCATCCTGGTCGTCGAAGACGAGCCGCACATCGCGCAGGGCATTCGCTTCAACCTCGAAGCAGAGGGCCACGATGTGGAGGTCGTGGGAGATGGGAACGATGCGCTGGCGGTGCTCTTCGCCCAGGATGGCCGCCACGACCTCGTGGTGCTCGACGTCATGCTGCCGGGCCGCGACGGCTTCGAGGTCGCCGCGGAGCTGCGGCGCGCGAGCCGGTTCGTCCCCGTCCTGATGCTGACAGCGCGCGGCCGGCCCGAAGACGTGCTCAAGGGCTTCGAGTCGGGCGCGGACGACTACCTCCCGAAGCCGTTCGAGCTCCAGATCCTGCTGGCGCGCGTCCGCGGTCTGCTGCGCCGCGCGCGCTGGCTGCGTGAGAGCCTGGGCGCTGAACCGCCGGTGAAAGCGGACGAGCCGCGCACGCCGGACGATGAGCCGCCGGTCTTGACGTTCGCGGGCAAGACGCTGGACCTGCACGCGCTCGAGCTGCGGGTCGGCGATCAGGCGTTCCATCTCACGGTGATGGAGTGCGATCTGCTTCGCTATCTGTTGAAGAACGCCGGGAAGGCTGTCTCGCGGCGGGCGATCCTGGAGGACGTCTGGGGCCTGCACGAGGACACGGACACGCGCGCGATCGACAACTTCATCGTCCGGCTGCGCCGGTATCTCGAGAAAAACCCGTCCGAGCCGCGGCACGTGCTGACCGTGCGGGGCGTCGGCTACAAGTTCATCGCGGAGCCGTAGCAGCTGGAGGTTTGGGCGGTCGCCGGTAAGCATCCGCGCCGCCGGCGCAGTAGTTCTAGTGGGTCGCGGCTTGCGGCCGCGCCCCCCGACGCTCACTTGTGAGCCTCGAAACGTGACTCAAATGCGTCACGTTTCGGGTTCTCAAGGGTTCTAGCGAGGCCAAGGAGCCGGGTTCCTTGTCGCCGCGTTTTCCCGGCTACAATCTGATCAATGTTTGCGGACACGATTCCAGCGCAGTGGCTCGGCCACCGCCCCAACCGCTGGCCGGTCTTGGCTGGCTTGCCGATCGTCCTCCTCGTGGCCGCCGGCTGCACCGGATCCGCGTCCGAGACGGCGCGCAGCGAGCGCGCCGGCAGTGAGCCGCGGCAGGTGCGCGTCGTGCCCGCATCCGAAGGGCAGCTCGTCCGATCGATTGCCGTCACCGGCACGCTCGCGGCCGAAGAACAGGTGACGCTCAGCATGAAGGTGACCGGACGCCTCGACGCGTTGTTCGTCGATCTCGGCAGCCCGGTGCGGCGTGGGCAGGCGATCGCGCGCCTCGCGCCGACGGACTTCCGACTTCGCGTGTCCCAAGCGGACGCGGCGCTGCAGCAGGCCCGCGCCCGGCTCGGGCTGACGCCGGAAGGCGACGATATTCGCATCGATCCGGAGCGGACGTCGATCGTGCGCGAGGCGCGCGCGGTGCTCGAGGAGGCGGAGCTGACCAGGGATCGCACGCAGACCTTCTTCGACGAGCACATCAGCAGCCGCGCCGACCTCGACAAGGTCGTGGCCGCGTTCCGTGTGGCGGAGAGCCGCTACCAGGACGCGCTCGAGGAGATCCGCAACCGGCAGGCGATCCTGCAACAGCGACGGAGCGAGCTCGAGCTGGCCCGTCAGGCGCTCGTCGATGCCTCGCTGACGGCGCCGTTCGACGGCATGGTCCGCGAGCGACATGTCACCGTCGGCCAATATCTCGCGGCTGGCGCCCCCGTCGCGACCGTCGTGCGGATGCATCCGCTGCGCCTGCGCCTCGCGGTGCCCGAGCGCGCCGCGGCCGGGATTCGCAACGGGCAGGAAGTCCGCGTCACGGTGACCGGCGACGAGACCATCTACCGTGGCAAGATTGCGCGGGTGAGCCCCGCGATCGACGAGGACAGCCGCACGCTGATGGTCGAAGCGGCCGTTCCGAACTCGGAGAACCAGCTTCGCCCCGGCTCGTTCGCGAATGCCGATATCGTGCTGGAGCGCACGGACACCGCGATCGTCGTTCCCGCCTCCGCGCTGGTTACGTTTGCCGGGGTGGACAAGGTGCTGACCGTACAAGACGGCAAGAGCGTCGAGAAGCACGTTCGTATCGGCCAGCGGGACGGCGACCGTCTCGAGATCGTCAGCGGTCTTGACGCCGGCGAGCGCGTGATCGTCGATCCAGGCAACCTCGTCGCCGGCGAGCGCGTGCGCGCTGCTGGCGCACCGGCCACCGCCGCGCCGTAACGCACGTCCATGAAGACCCTCGCCGCCACCTGCGTTCGCCGGCCCGTCTTCGCG
>JBOGIN010000310.1:0-12505 GCA_050742275.1 Vicinamibacteraceae bacterium | reverse complement strand
TCCGCCGCCGGCACGGCAGGCGCGCAGACCCGCGACACGCGGGCCGAGCGCGACGTCTACGAGCTCCGGCGGTACATCGCGCGCGTGGGCGATCAGCGCAAGGCCACCAGTGAGTACCTGGAGGCGGCGCTCGTGCCGGCGCTCCGCCGCGCCGGCCTCGGTCCGACCGGCGTCTTCAACGTCACGTTCGGCGCCCCTGGCATTGTCGCGCTCATCACGCATCGCAGCAGCGAGTCGGTCGTCACGCTCGGCAGCCGTCTGGCGCAGGACTCGGCGTACATGAAGGCGGCGGCGCCCTTCCGCGACGCCACCGCGTCGAGCCCCAGCGTCGAGCGTGTCGAGAGCTGCTTGCTCCTCGCGTTCGAGGGCCTTCCACATCTCGAGCCGCCGGACAAATCGGCGCAGCGGATCTTCGAGCTGCGGCGCTACGAGCAGCCGAGCGAGACGACGCACTTGAAGAAAATGGAGATGTTCAACACGGGTGGCGAGCTCGAGATCTTCCGGCGGGTCGGCCTCATCCCCGTCTTCTTCGGCCAGACCATCGTCGGGCCGCGCATGCCCCGCTTCGAGTATCTGTTGACGTTCCCGTCAGCCTCGGAGCGTGACGCCCGTTGGGCCGCGTTTCGCGACGATTCGGAGTGGAAGGCGCTGTCCAGCCGCGAGGAGTACCTGGACGCGCGCATCATGTCGAGCATTACGAGCGTCATTCTCTCGCCGGCGGCGGCATCTGAGATCTGAGACGGAAGCGAGCCCGCATCCGGTCGAGGCGTCGATGTCCGCTCGGGCGCCGCGCTTCGCGGTCGAGCCGGAGCCGAAGACGCTCGCGGAGGCCGGCTGGCGGCGCCTCCGCCGGCCGCTCGGCAAGGACCCGCTTGACCGACAGGTGTGACTCGACCTCCATGCGGCAGCGGCCACACTGCCAGAGATGCGCTCTGAGCCGGTCGAGATCCTCCTGATCGAGCAGCGCATCCACCGCGCGGGCGATCAGCGGAACCGCGTCATCGCAACTCAACATCTCTCGCTTCGATCCTGCGTTCAGGCGTCCGCTCCGCCGTTCGCGGGGCGCTCGGCCGGCGCGGCGCGACCGTCGGACGCCTTCCCCATGAGCGGCTCGAGGAGCGGGCGCAGCCGCTGCCGCGCACGAAACAACCGAGACTCGACGGTGCCCATCGGGAGACGCGTGACTGTCGCAATCTCCCGGTACTCGAGCCCGTGGACGTCGCGAAGCGTGACGACGATTCGCAGGTCCTCCGGCAGCGACGCGAGGGCGCGATCGATGGCCTGGCGGCGCGCCACGGTTGCTTCCACGTCCTCGACCGACGGCACGTGCTCGGTCATCGACTTGAACGTCTCGCCGGCGGCGCGCGCCGTGACGCGATCCAGCCGGCGGCGCCGCCCGAGGTGCGACTTCATGACGTTCACCGCAATCCGGTACAACCAGGTATGGAACGAGCTCTCGCAGCGAAACCCGCGCACCGCGCGAAACGCCCGGACGAACGTTTCCTGGACGAGGTCTTCTGCATCGGCGTCGCCGCCGGTCACGGTGCGCGCCAACCCGTAGATACGTGCCTGGTAGCGCCTGACGAGCTCGTCAAACGCCTCCCGGCTCCCAGCCGCAGCCTCGGCTACGAGCGTCCGATCGGGATCCACTCAGGGCTCTCTACATCGCGTCAGCGCCAACGGCATCTCCCGATTAGACCATGAGCGGCCTGCGTTTATTCCGCTGCCGTTTGATGGACGCGAGGCCCCACGCCCCTATTAGGAAATACTGTGCTCGCAGCCGTTTCCTTTCCTCGACAGGCTATTTCCCCCGACCGCTTGCAGACGCTCCCCTTTGGAGTAGACTCGACGGGCAACGGCGTTCTCTTAGGCCTTCAAAAGGGTGCGGTTGGGCGGCGCCGGCGCTGCTGCTGGATCTGAGTGTGTGTGCTACCGTCGTCTGTTATGTCGACCCTCCCATTCGATCTCTTCTGGGCGTGGCTGCGGCAACACCCGAACTGCGTGCAGCGCGTCGGTACGCCCAAGGGAGCCTTGTACGACGATGATGACCTGCACTGGCACCTCGGTGAGGATGGGCCGCGGATGGTGGTCCAGCTCATTCGCGGCAAGCGGGTCGTCGGCGAGGTCATCGTCGATCCCGAGGAAATCACGTACGTCGAGAGCCTTGGGGAGGAACAAGAGGGAGAGCACGTTTTCGAGGCGATCAGCGAAACGAAGAGCCGTCGCATCGCGGCGTACTACTTCGTCGTGGCCCACGGGATGGTCGACGAGGAAGAGCCGTCACCTCCGCACGGCGCCGTGCACTGAGCGAGGAACTTTGAACCGGGTACCTTTTCGGGACCGAAAGGTACCCGGTTCATTTCGCGTTAGAAGGCCAGCCGCGCGCCGAGCTGGAGGGTGCGTGGCACGCCGCCCTCCCGAAGCTCTGTCAAGCGGAGGAAGTCGGCCGACCGGCGATCGCCATCGGGATTGTCGAAGTTCGCCCGATTCGTCAGGTTGAAGACATCGACGAAGAGGTCGAGCGCGCGGGTGCCGCCCAGGCGAAGCTTGTAGCCCCAGCGCACGTCGAGCTGGAAGAAGCCAGGCCCACGCGCGCCGTTGCGCCCGCCGTCGAAGTCCACCTCTACCGCATCCTCGCCTTCTCGCTGATAGGACCCTGCCGCCAACGGATCGAAGAGGATGCCGTTGCGATCCGGATCCAGGTTGGTGTCGATGACCGTGAACGGCAAGCCGCTGAGCGCACGCGCCACCCAGCTAAATGTCAACCCACCAGTGCGCGGCACGAAGAGGTCCCCGCTCCACACGAAGTTGTGCCGGCGGTCGATGTCGGTCGGTCCCGCGTTGCGATCGAGCCGCAGGTCGTCTCCGAGCTGAAACGAGCTCGTGGGGATGCCGACGCCGCTCGTATTCCCACGCGAATACGCCAGCGTGTACGCCACGCGCGAGCTGAAGCTCCGTGCAAAGCGCTTTTCCAGCTGGAGCTGCAGCGCGTCGTAGTCGGTCTCGCCGGCGTTGATGCGGGTGAGCACCGCCTGACGAAACTCCGGGTTGGGCCGCACCACCGGGTCGGTCCGCCCCTCGCCCAGCCGCTCGGGCGGATTGAGGTCCTGCGTCATGAACTGCGCCCGTCCGAAGGCATGCACGTAGTCCACGCTGAGTGAGACGCTGGGCCAGAGCTGCCGCTCGTATCCTGCCGACACCTGGTGCGTCAGCGGGATGTGCCGACCGGGGCCGTCGAGAAACACGTTGCCCGCATTCTGCAGCCGCGATCCCGGGGGGAAGAGCGCCCGCAATCGATCGCGGTCGACAACCGGCCCCTGGCGCAGGAAGGGATCGGTTGGAAGCTCTCCCGCCGCAGGTCCCGGATCCGCTTGATTCGCCGGGAACTGCGCCACGAACGAGTTCGAGAACACGCCGGACGTGATGAGCGCCGTGATCAGCTCGAAATGCGTCTTGTCGTAGAAGAGACCATACCCGCCGCGCACGACCGACCGTCCGTCGCCGTCCAGGTCGTAGGTGAAGCCAAGACGCGGCGCCAGGTTGTTGGTGTCCACCGGATAGTCGTCCACATCGGCAAAGGCAGGGTTGTCTTCCTCGCGGAGTGGGATGACTTCGAGGTCGTAGCGGGCGCCCACACTGAGCGTGAGGCGATCGCTCATCTTCCACTTGTCTTGGATGAACGCCGCCACGTGATGCGCTTTCATGAAGTACGCCAGCGAGCCTGGGACGCGAATCGAGAACCGCTCGGGGTAGGTCGCGGGGTTGGCGGCGTCGAACGGATCGTTGCCGGCAAACGTGAAGGTTCCGTTAAAGTTGTCCTGTGATTCGAAATCGTTGGACGAGTACTGATACTGCATGCCGACCTTGATGTCGTGGTCGCCGTGCCAATCGGGGACGAACCAGGACAGCGTGTCTTCGACTTGCATGGCGTCGTTGATGCGCGCCTGCGCCACGTCGCTCTGCTGGTCGTTGAACGTCTGGAAGCTCAGCATCGGCTCGCAGAGGTCCTGGCGCTGCCCATTGCCGTTGAAACAGGGATTGGCGAACGTCACATCTTCTTGTGTCCAGGCCACACGAAGCGTGTTGACGCTGGCATTACCGAGCACCGTGCTGAGCGTCCCCACGACCGTCTGGTCGACGTCCTCCTCTTCGCGTGACGCCGCCAGCGTGACCAAGGGGGGCGTGATGATCTGGTTGAATTGGGGCGAGGCTTCGCGCAGCCACCGAACACCCCAGGTCGTGTTGGCATTGATTTGATGATCGAAGCGGCCCAGCGTGTTCCACACACGGGTCTCCTCCGTTGTCGTGGTGTTGAGCTCGGGACGCGCCGGAATGTTGACGGTAATGCCCTCGTCTACGAGCACGCGCTCGACGCTCGCGAAGAAGTGGGCCTTGTCGCGGACGATGGGTCCGCCCAGCGTGCCGCCGAACTGCTGGTGCTGCGTGTCTGGCTTGGGCAAGCCTTCCTTTTCAGCGAAATAGTCGCGCACGGTGAGCCGCGCATCCTGGAAATATTCGAACGCGCTGCCGCGAAACTGGTTGCTCCCCTGTTTGGTGACGGCGTTGACAATGGCTCCGGTCGTCCGACCGAACTCGGCGTCGAACTGGCTCGTGAGCACCTGGAACTCCTGGATCGCCTCGAGCGGCGTCCGTGCCTGCGTGCCTGCCCGCTGGCCGATGACATCGTCGTTGTTGTTCGCCCCGTCGAGCATGTAGTTGTTGTTGCGCGCATCCTGGCCGTTCACGTTGATGGAATCGGAGCCAAACGACTCGGTGCTGATGTTGGGGATGACGCCCGGGAGCAGCCCGATGAAGCCAATGTAGTTCCGGTTGATCGACGGCAGCGAGACGAGCTCGCGGTTGGTGATGTTTCCACCCACCTCCTTCGAGGTGACGTCGACGAGCGGTGTCTCCGCCGTGACCGTAATGGCATCCTCGAGGGCGCCAACCTCCAATCGGATGTCCACGGTCGCGGTCCGGCCGATCGCCAGCGCGACGTCGCGCCTGACGTAGCGTTTGAAGCCCTCGAGCTGTGCGGCGATCTCATACTGCCCGGGAGTGACACCGCTGATGAAGTACGTGCCTTCCGCGTTGCTCATGGTCTCGCGGAACATGCCGGTATCCTGGTTGCGCACGGTGACCGTGACGCCTGGGAGGACCGCACCTTGCTCGTCGACGACCCGGCCGCGGACCTCCGTGCTGCCCTGCTGCGCGGCTGCGGGTGCAGCGAGCAAGCACACAAAGACCAGCATGACAATCTGTTTGAGATTCATGATTCGCATCCCCAAGCCCGACTATTCGGGCGACACACGACTCTCCCTCGGTGGGTGGGCACCCACGGGCAGAGTCGAACAAGAGCAAGCGGCGTCGTCGGCGGGGAGACGAGTATTCTACCCGGGAAAAGGGGACAGTCCCCTTTTCCGTCCGCTTCCGCTTTCACAGCCAGGCGGCGGCGACGCGCTGGCGAAGGACTTCCACCGTCAGGGGGAGGTTGGTCAGGAAGTCCACATGAGACCGGCCGCGCCGGTAGCGTGGTTGACGGACTGGTGTGCGCAGGTATCGTTCCGACAGACGCGGGTCGTAGGCATAGAGTAAGGTTCCATGGTGCAGGAGGGCCCGGCGGCCGCGGCGCTGCGCATTTCCTGAGACTTTGCGGCCGTTCAGTGCGAGGTCGGACGTCCCACAGGGCCGCAAGCCGCGCACCGCCAGCGCCCCGGCCAGGCGCTCGAGGATGACGTGGTAGCTGCGGCGCAGGTCCGCCAGCTCCCGACGCTGAACGAGTGAGAGCACCAAGGCGTAATTCAAAGAGCCGGGCCCGAGGACGACGGCGCCGCCACCGGAGCAGCGACGCAGGATGGACACACCGTCCGACGCGCACGCCTCTTCGAGCACCTCGTCAGTAACGCGACCTCCGCGTCCAATGACGACAGTGGGGTGGATCGTCTCCCATAACCGGAGCGTCTCAGTGGGCGCTCCGTTCTCGACAGCGTGAAAGAGCGCCCAGTCCTGCTCGATCTCATCGCTGACGGTGAGATCCTGTTGGTCGGCGATGAGCTGCATCGGGATCAGGAACGGGAAACGGGAAACGGGAACGCGGGTGATGCCAGTTTATCTGGACTGTGCCGCAACGACGCCGCTCGACCCTCGGGTGCGTGCGGAGATGCTGCGCTACCTCGACGAGGACTTCGGCAATGCCGGAAGCCGCACCCACGAGTACGGCCAGCGGGCGCGCACCGCGGTCGAGCAGGCGCGCGACCGTGTGGCAGCGGCGGTTGGCGCCTCGCGCGGTGACGTGATCTTCACGAGCGGCGCCACGGAGAGCAGCAACCTCGCGCTGCTCGGACTGGCCGCCACCGCTCCCCCCGATCGCCGGCACATCGTCTCGAGCGAGATAGAGCATCACGCGGTTCTGGAGCCGCTGGCGGAGTTGCAGGCGCGCGGGTTCGAGGTCACGCTCGTCTCGCCGAATGGCGCGGGCTGGGTAGAGCCCGACGCCCTGCGCGCAGCCGTGAGGCGGGACACGCTCGCCGTGAGCCTCATGCACGTGAACAACGAGACCGGCGTGATCCAACCCATCGTGGAGGCCGCGCGGCTGCTCGAGGGACGCGATGTCTACCTTCACGTCGACGCGGCGCAAGGCTTCGGCCGCGAGCAAGGCGAGCTGAGCCATCCGCGGATCGACCTCATCAGCGTCAGCGCACACAAGATACACGGACCGAAGGGCATCGGCGCGCTCATTGTGCGCAGACGCGACGGCGTGAGACCTCCATTGCGGCCGCTGGTGTTCGGAGGCGGACAGGAACGCGGCCTGCGCCCGGGCACATTGCCGGTGCCGCTCATCGCCGCCTTCGGCAAGGCGGCGCAGTTGGCTGCTGTCGAGAGGAGCGAGCGGCGTGAGCGCTGCCGCCAGCTCAGACGTCGGTTGCTCGACGGCCTGGCGCGGCTGCGGCCGGTGATCAACGGCGATCCGGATCGTTCGGTGCCCGAGATCCTGAATGTTTCGTTCCCGGGCGTTGTTGCCGAGGCTGCCATCGACGCATGGCGTGATCTCGTGGCAATCTCCAACGGGGCCGCCTGTACGTCACAGACCTACACCTGCAGTCATGTGCTCGGCGCAATGAGGCTGCCGGAGTGGAGACAAGAAGGAGCGCTGCGCTTCTCCTGGTGCGCCTCGTCTGAGCTCCCTGACTGCCCGGCGATGGTTGCGGCGCTCGAGCCGCTCCAGGCGTCAGAGCTCGGCGCCATCCGAGCCGTGGGGAATCGGGCGTCATGAGCCGCTGGCGCGGCGAGTCGGTCTACTATCGGCGGTCGCGCTTCACGACGCACTTGCCGGTCGACCGCCGGTACACCGCGGCGCACTACTGGCTGGCTGAGGAGGCGCCGGGCGTCTGGCGCGTTGGCCTCACGAAGTTCGCGACGCGCATGCTTGGCGACATCGTGGAATACGAGCTTACACGCTCGCTGGACGCCTCCATCGCGGTCGGCGATGACATCGGCTGGATGGAAGGATTGAAGGCGGTGACGACGATTTACTCGGTGGGGAGTGGGACATTTCTGGGCGCCGGTGGCCCGATTGCCGGCGACATCACGCTCATCGAGTCGGATCCGTATGGACAAGGGTGGCTGTATCGGCTCGAAGGCCAACCTGCAAACGATGCGGTGGACGTGCATGGCTACACCGCGATTCTCGATGCCACGATTGACAAGATGCTCGCAAGCCGCCACGCTGACGAGGGAGTGAACGATGAGCGCTGACTACATGATGGTGGGAGGCTTTCTAGGGGCCGGCAAGACGACAGCCTTGTTGCGCTTGGCGGAGCACCTGACGAAACAGGGGCGCCGGGTTGGTCTCATCACCAACGACCAGAGCCACGGCCTAGTCGACACCTCGTTCGTCACGGCGCACGGCTATCCGGTGCAGGAGATCACCGGTGGCTGCTTCTGCTGTCGCTTCAACTCGCTGACGGAAGCATCGAACCGGCTGATGCAGGACGCCAAGCCCGACGTCTTCCTCGCCGAGCCGGTGGGAAGCTGTACCGATCTGCGCGCGACCGTCCAGTACCCGCTGAGCCGGCTTTATGGGAACGATTATCGGATTGCGCCGCTGAGCGTGCTGGTCGACCCGATGCGCGCGCAGCGCGTCCTCGACATCGACCCGGGCCGCACGTTCTCGCCCAAGGTGCTCTACGTCTATGAGAAGCAGCTCGAGGAAGCAGACTTCATCGTCATCAACAAGAGCGATCTGTTGGCCGCCGACGAGCAGCGCGCGCTCGAGCGGGCCCTGCACGACCGTTACCCGCAGGCTGAGATCTTCACGGTGAGCGCACGGACGGGCGCAAACCTGGACCCGTGGTTCTCGCGCCTCGCAGAGACGACGATCGCGGACCGTCGTGCAATGGACGTCGACTACGACACGTATGCCGAGGGTGAAGCGTTGCTTGGTTGGCTCAACGCCACCATAGGCATTGCCGCGCCAGCACCGGTGGACGGGAATCGTTTCCTGCAACGTCTGGCGAGCGGTATCCGCGGGCGGCTGGCGGTAGATGGGCTCGAGATTGCGCACCTGAAGATGACGCTCGCACCGGCCGAAGGCAACGACATCGCCGCGCTCAACCTCGTGCGCACCGACGGACTGGTGGAGCTCTCGCATCGTCTCGACGAGGCGCTGGCCGAAGGACAGCTCATACTCAATCTCCGCGCCGAGGGTGATCCAAATCGCCTGCACGTCGTCGTCAGGGAGTCACTGGGCGATGCCTCGCGGGAGATGGGGGTTGAGGCTACCGTCGAGCACAGTGAATATTTCCGTCCAGGCAGACCAACCCCGACGCATCGGATGGCAACGATTGGAGCGGAGCTGTGACGCCGACACCTGGCCGGGTTCTTTATTGTCACTGCGCGCACGCACGCGTGCTGCCGGTGGACGTCAAGACGGCGGTGTTGGATCGGCTCACCGCAGCCGATGTCGAGTTCGACGCCGTCCCTGACCTCTGCGAGATGGCCGCCCGAGCGGATCCGCGCTTGCGCGAGCTGGCAGCGCAGGGACACGTGCGGATTGCGGCCTGCTATCCGCGCGCCGTGCGCTGGTTGTTCGCCGCCGCCGGAGCCGAGCTGCCGGACGAGCGCGCCGAGATTCTCAACATGCGCACGCAAACCGCCGATGACGTAGCGCAGGCTCTGCTCGCGCCCGAGCGCGGCCCGAGCGACGTGGAGGGCGCGCGATGACGATGGCCGTTCCGAGGGCGCCACGGGCGCTGGTGATGACGAGCGGCCGCGCGGCGCTTGCGGCGGCCGAGCGTGGCGCGCTCGTGCGCACGCTGCTCGAGCGCGGCTACGAGGTCTCGTGCGTTGGCGACGAAGCGATCTCGGTCGGCAGCGCCTTCGTCGATCCAGCAACGATCATCGTGGGACGCTACGGCGGCCAGCTGCCGGCGCCTCCGGTGGCCGGCGCGCGGTTCCAGGACGTGGACGGGCTCGAGCCAGGCGCGCTGGTGGACGCGATGGACGCGCTTCGTGCGGCCGAGCGCGCCGAGGGCGCCAAGCCCTGGAAGCCGTGGTTCCCGGTAATCGACTACACGCGCTGCACGAACTGCATGCAGTGCCTCAGCTTTTGCCTGTTCGACGTCTATGGCGTGTCCTCGGACGGCAAGATCCAGGTCCAGAACCAAACCAACTGCAAGACCGACTGCCCAGCCTGCTCGCGCGTCTGCCCCGAAGTGGCGATCATGTTTCCGAAGTATCGCCACGGGCCTATCAACGGGGACAAGGTCGATACGGACGACGTGCGCCGCGAGGCGATGAAGGTCGACATTTCGTCGCTGCTCGGCGGCGACATCTACGCCGCGCTCCGCGATCGCAGCGCGAAGGCGAAGTCCCGCTTCTCCAAGGAGCGAGACGATGACCGCGCGCTCAAGGAGCGGCAGAACTGCCTGGTGAAGTTGCAGAAAGAGCTCGGCGTGCCGCCAGAAGTGCTTGCGGCACTTCCGTCGCCGGAAGAAATTCGCGCGAAGTCGGAGGCCGCGATGACGCGCGCTCGGGAAGCGAAGCAAGGGGTGACTGGCTGACATGCTGCTTCAGTTGGCTCGTCGCGTGTTGACCGAAGCGGACCCCAAGGTCGTCGGGAAGTTCGTGTACAACTTCGGGCTCAAGGGGATCCGGTCGGTCGAGTTGCACAAGCGGCGCCTGCGCCGGGGCGAGTACTTTCCGCCGTTCCTGTTCATTTCCGTGATCTCGAGCTGCCAGCTCCGCTGCCAGGGCTGTTGGGTCGACGTTGCCGGACCGGCCACGAAGCTGTCGCTGGACGAGCTGAACCGCATCGTGGGCAACGCGAAGGTACACGGCAATGCGTATTTCGGAATTCTGGGCGGCGAGCCATTTCTGCACCCGCAATTGCTCGAGCTGTTCGCCGGCCATCCCGACTGTTACTTTCAGGTCTTCACGAACGGACAGCTCATCACCGATTCGGTCGCGCGCGAGCTGCGCCGGCTCGGCAACGTCACGCCGCTGATTAGCGTCGAGGGAACCGCGGCGGCGAGCGACCAGCGGCGCGGACGCACGGAGGTGCTTACACGCACGATGGCTGGTCTGGAGGCCTGCAGGCGGCACAAGCTGCTCGTTGGCGTCGCGACGAGCGTGTGTCAGAGCAACATCGACGACCTCGTGTCCGAAGCCTGGCTGCGCCGCCTGATCGACCTCGGGGTCCACTACGTGTGGTTTCACACCTATCGAGTCGCGGGACCAAAGCCGTCGCCGCACTTGGCGCTCAGACCGGAGCAGACTCTTGCGGTGCGCCGCTTCATCGTCCAGATGCGTGCGCGGCTCCCGATCGCCATTGTCGACGCGTACTGGGACGATCGCGGCGAGGCGTTGTGCCCCATGGCGACCGGCGTGAGCCATCACATCGGACCGTCGGGCGACATCGAGCCGTGTCCGATCCTGCAATTCGCCACGAACACCGTCCGCGATGGCGCGTCGTTCTACGAGACCATGACGCAGTCGGCGTTCCTCCAGGACTTCCGCGAGACGGCGGCGCGCGCCACGCGCGGCTGCATCGTGCTCGAGCGCCCCGACCTCGTGCGCGACCTCGTGCGGAAGCATGGCGCGCGCGACACGACACAGCGTGGCACCGCCCTCGCGGAAGTGGAGGCGATGACGCCACGCAACAGCCAATACGACCCGGGCCATGAGATCCCGGAGGAGCATTGGGCGTATCGCTTTGCCAAGAAGCGGTGGTTCTTTGGATTCGGTGCCTATAGCTAGGGACAATTCGCATGACTTTGCCCGCACCCAAGCTCCTGCGCGTCCTCCCATCGTTGCCCGACCGGCCGCCGCAGGCGAACATCCCGCAGACCTTGCTGGAGCGGGAGCACTTGCGATCGATGGTCGCGCAATACGTCGAGGCGCGGCGATCGACCCTGGTGCCGCCACTCGTGCTGGACGAGCTGCGCCAGCATGCCGAGACGCTCGTCGCGCTCACGCAGGCAGACCCCGTCTACCGCGACTACATCGGCGTGCTGCTCAGCAACGAAGTGTGGCAGGAGCAGCTCGCGAGCGTGCCGTACGAACGGCGGCTCTTGCTCCTGCCGAAGTGTCTGCGCGTCGAGGACAAGTGCCCTGCCCCGTTCGACGAGTTCGGTCTGCTCTGCAAGCAATGCGGGCTCTGCACGATTCAAGATCTTCAGGAAGAAGCGGAGCGTCTGGGCTACCCCGTGCTCGTGGCGGAAGGCTCGGCCATCGTCATGGCGCTCATCCAAACCGGGAAGATCGACGCGATCGTGGGCGTGAGCTGCTTGTCGGTGCTCGAGCGCGCGTTTCCGTACATGGAGTCTGCCGCCATCCCGGGCATCGCGATTCCCCTCCTTCAAGACGATTGCAAGGATACCGCGGTCGATCTCGAGTGGATCTGGAGCGTCGTGCACCTGACGAGCGACGACCGGACTCGTCGTCTCGATCTGGATGCGCTGCGCGACGAAGTGGACGGCTGGTTCCAGCCTGCGGCGCTCGATGAGCTGATGGGCCCGGCGGAAGGCGATGCCGACATCGTTGCGCGGACCTGGCTCGCGGCCGCAGGCAAACGGTGGCGGCCGTTTCTCACGGCCTGCGTCTATCGCGCGTTGCAAGACGACCCAACGACACCGCTCCCGCGATCCCTCAGACAGGTCGCGGTTGCCGTCGAGTGCTTCCACAAGGCGTCGCTCGTTCATGATGACATCGAAGACGATGACGCCCAGCGGTACGGGCGCGAGACGCTCCACGTCGAGCATGGCGTGCCGATCGCTCTGAACGTCGGTGACCTGCTCGTCGGTGAGGGCTACCGGCTCCTGGCGGCAGCGGACACCACGGCGGCCTCGCGTGCGGAGCTCGTCAGGATCGCGGCCGAGGGGCATCGACAACTGACTTTGGGCCAAGGGGCGGAGCTGGCGTGGGCGCGCACGCCGGCGCCGCTCCCGCCGGCCGAGGTCGTGGACATCTTCCGTCGCAAGACGGCGCCGGCGTTCGAGGTCGCGCT
>JBOGIN010000309.1:0-1862 GCA_050742275.1 Vicinamibacteraceae bacterium | reverse complement strand
GTCTCGACCTCGCGACGAAGGCGCGGATGCCTCACGACGAGGCGGTGTGCTCCTGGGTCGCGGCGTTGCTGCTTCATGACAAGGCTCCCGACAGGGCGCGCGCGGCGGAGCTGCGTGCGATTGAATCGACCGCGCGCGCAAACAACCCGCGGACGCACGCCTATAGCGCCGGCCGGCGCATGCGATTGAGCTGGAAGACCAAGCCGCGCGCAGAGGCCATTCGCGACTCCTTGGAGACCATCGATGCCATCGAAACGCTTCGAAGCCTTCAGGAGGATTCCGACACCACCGCCGAGCTCTTCTCGATCTGGACGCTCGACTACCACTGGTTCTCTGGTCGCTTGCTCCGCGATCGACATGCGGGCGATCTCGACCTTGCTTTCTCGATCACCGAGCGCATGCGTGCCCGATCGCTCCTCGACCGGTTGGCCAGCGCCCCACGCCGCTTGAACCGCGATCATCCGACTGTAGCGAACCGGCGCTCGCTCTTGGAGGCGATCGCGATCGTCCAGCGCCGGCTCATGGATCCAACCATCTCGGAAGATGACAGGCGCGAGAGGCTGGAGGAGCTGGAGGCGCTGGAACGTCGGGAACAGGAGGCGCAGCGGCAGATTACCCTGGCGGCGAACCATCGACATCGATCCAGGCCGACCTTCGCCGGTCTCGACGCCGTGCAGTCGACGTTGGCGGATACCGAGGCGTTGCTGTCGTTTCAAGTCGGGAGCTGGAAAACGTACGAAGGGGAGTTCGGCGGCGGTTCATGGCTGATCGTGCTGACGCGCCGCGGGCACTCGGTATATCGCCTCCCCGATCGCACTCAACTCGCGCCAATCGTCCCCATCTTCACCGGCGTTCTTGCGAGCCCGGACGACGCCGGAACCGCCGCGGCGATCCGTCTCTACGACGATATCCTGGCCGACGCGTTGCGCGCGCTTCCGCCTGGCATCGAGCGGCTGATCCTCGTGCCGGACGGCCCTCTGCATCGGCTGCCGTTCGATGCGCTGCGATCCGCGCGCGATGCAGCGCCGCTCGCGCTTCGCTATGAGCTCATCACGGTGCCGTCGGCCACGCTCTGGCTCCACTGGCGTCAGAACGGATCGCGTCCGTCGAGCCGCGGAGCGTTGGCGTTTGCGGATCCAGAGCTCCGGAGCGGCGGCGGTTTTGGAGCGGCAGAGCGGAACGCGGTGCTCCACGAAGGTCTGCGACTCGGCCGCCTCCCACATGCACGGCGTGAGACCCGTGCGCTCGCACGGCACATCGGCTCGGTCGACGCGCTGGTCGGCAGCGGGGCGTCTGAGAGAACGCTGAAGGATCGCGACCTTCGCCAGTACGGCATTCTGCATTTCGCGGCGCATGCCGTTGCCGACGAGAGCCACCCCGCCCGGTCGGCCGTGCTGCTGTCGCCTGGCGCAGACGCGGAAGACGGGCTTCTGCAGGCGCGCGAGATCGAAGAGCTCGACCTCGATGGTGTGGTCGTCGTGCTCTCGGCCTGCCGGACAGCGTCAGGCGCGATCTTGAGTGGGGAAGGTGTTCTGAGTCTGGCTCGTGCGTTCTTCGAAGCAGGTGCGCAGTCCGTCATTGGCACTCGCTGGCCGATCCGTGACGAGGAGGCTGCGGCATTGTTCGACGACTTCTATCGCGCGCTCGGCGAGGGCGCTCCTCTCGCGACCGCGCTCAGGCAAGCGAAGGTCCGGGCCATCGACGCGGGACGCCCTGCGTCCGCGTGGGCCAGCCTGGTGATTCTCGGCGATGGAGGCTTTCGCCCGGTCCGCGGGCGAGGTCACGAGACGTCGCGCCCGGGCCCCTTCGTGGTCGCCCTTGCGCTCGCCGGTCTGCTCCTCTTGGCGTTTGCGGCGCGGTGG
>JBOGIN010000308.1:0-11669 GCA_050742275.1 Vicinamibacteraceae bacterium | reverse complement strand
GGGCGCCGGAGCTCTCGTATCGCGCGACGGGAGCGCCGGCGGTGTTGCGTGCGGAGGTCTGGCTGCCACGCCGCCGCATGGCGCCTGCCGTCCCCTGGATCGTCAGCAACCCGATCTTCGTTCGGGCAGCCACACCGCCTGCACTCACGAGCGCCCGCGCGGATCACCGAGCGTCCGTGCGGATCGGCACACGAAAGCGACGGTGGCGCGTCGAGCGTGACCCCGCATCCGCCGCACGCCTCATCGATGGCGGCGCCGCCCAGGGGCTGATCCTCGAGTACACACTTCGGCCGGGACCGCGCGTCAGCCAGTTCGTCGCGGCGGTAACCGACGCGTTGAGACGGGTCGACACCTGGCGCGTGCTTCGGTTCCGCGCGCGCGCGAGCAGGCCGATGCGGCTGTCCGTGCAGCTGCGGCAGCCAGCCGGTGAGGCCGGGCGCCGCTGGGCACACTCGGTGTATCTCGATGCCACGACGCGGGAGGTCACCCTCGCCTTGAGCGATTTTCGTCCGGTGGCGGATGCTCCGCCGCGTATCGCCACGACCGAGCTCGAGTCGCTGCTGCTGGTCGTCGACACGGTCAATACGCGCCCTGGCACGCGCGGCGCCGTGTGGGTCGACGACATCCGAGTAGAATGATCGAGAGATGGAAAAGGTCATCGTTCACGCGAAGTTTCATACAGGCCATCGCCAACTGGGGTATCCCGGGAAGTGCCGATTCGTGCACGGGCACACGTGGCGCGGGACGGTCACGGTCGCGACGGCGGTCTTCCCGCGCGACGATCTCGACATGTCGCTCGACTTCGGCGACATCAAGGCGATCATGCGCTTTCTCGATCACAAGATGCTGGTGACGTCGCAGGACCAGGCGTTCCTGGATCAGGACCAATTCGAGCCGGAAGGCGTCGTCTTGTTGCCGGGCAAAGGCCCAAGCGTCGAGAACGTCACGCATTACGTCTTTGACGGTGTGGTCGATCTGATTCGTCGCAAGTACCCGGACCGCAAGATCGACTACACGATCGAGGTGACCATTCAGGAGACCGAGAACAACATCTTCGTCGTGCAGAAGGCGGTCACGATCTGATTGGAGGTTGCAATGATCGACGACGAGCTGCTCAAGATATTGGTATGCCCAGAAGACAAGACACCGGTGCGGCCGGCGACGGCGGAAGAAATCGGCGCGGTGAACCAGCGCATCGAGGCGGGGGCCTTGAAGAACCGCAGCGGCCAGGCGGTCACCGAAGCCCTGACCGCAGGTCTCGTTCGGCAGGACGAGCGCTACCTCTATCCCATCCGCGACGATATTCCTGTCATGCTGGTCGACGAAGCAATCCCGCTCGCGTAGGAGCGTTCAGCTATCAGCGATCCGCGAGCTGATAGCTATCGTGCCGGTGACCACAGGCGGTTGACGACGTACACGAGGACCGAGGCGCTCAGGACGAACAGGACACCGAGCACGATCGTGTATCCCGTGCGGCCATAGAGAAAGTTGCCGAGAGTGAAGAGCGCGGACCATGTCGTCGCGCAGCCAGCGACCCACCCGACGAGCGCCAACGGCAAGTCGTCCCCATGGCGCGCAGCTTCTTCTTTCGAGATGCCAGCCGCGCGGCGAATGGGCGCCCAGCCGGGTCCCGCGGGGCGCACCCTTCGGTAGAACTCAATGAGCGTCTCACGAGAGGTTTGCGGGCCGAGATAGGCGGTCAGCACCCAGCAGACGGTGGTCACGGCGATGGTGATGACCAGATTGATGTCCTTCAAGCTAATGGCGGCCGAGGGTTGCACGAGCTCGTACCGCTCGAGCGCGATCAAGAGCACCGAGGTCACGAACGAGCTCACCATGGCGACGACTTCGCACCACGCGGTGACGCGCCACCAGAACCAACGCGCGAGATACAGCAATCCGGTGCCGGCGCCCACTTGCAAGATGATGTCGAACGCGTCCTTGGCCGTATCCAGGACGAACGTGAGGCCGGCGGCGCAGACGAACAGCAGCACCGTGGCGAGACGGCCCACGCGCACGTAGTGCTGCTCGCTCGCCTCCTTTCGTATGAACCGCCGATAGAAGTCGTGGACGAGGTATGACGCGCCCCAGTTGAGATGCGTGAGGATCGTGGAGGAGTTGGCCGCGACGAGCCCTCCGACCATCAATCCGACGAAGCCTGCCGGGAGGAACTTCAACATCGCCGGAAACGCGATATCGTGACCCAGCAAGCGTGGATCGAGGTGTGGAAACGCGCGCTGGATGTCGGCAAGCTCCGGATACACCAGGATCGAGCAGAGCGCCGTGATAATCCAGGGCCATGGCCGCAGCACGTAATGCGCGAGGTTGAAGAACAGCACCGCGCCGAGGGCGTCTTTCTCCGTCTTCGAGGCCAGCATACGCTGGGCAATGTAGCTTCCACCGCCTGGCTCGGAGCCTGGATACCAGACGGCCCACCATTGCACGGCAATCGGCATGATGAAGACCGCCAGCGCGATGTCCCACGTGTTGCTGAAGTCGGGCAGTAGATTGAGATAGCGCACCCCGCCGGGCCCCTCCATCGCGGAGAGCTTCGTCACCATGCCGTCGAGCCCCCCCACTTGCGGGAGCTGGAGCGCGAAGTACGCCGCGGCAATCACGGCGGTCATCTTGATGCCGAACTGGATCATGTCGATGACGAGCACACCCCAAAGCCCGGAGTGCGCCGCGAACGCCACGTTCAAGACGCCCACGAACAGCAGCGTTTGCCAGGGCGCCATGCCAAACAACACGCCGGCGATCTTGCAGGCCGCCAGGTTGACCGTGGCCATGATCAGGCAGTTGAACAGCAGGCCGAGATAGATGGCTCGAAACCCCCGGACCGCGCTGGCCGCCGTACCGGAGTACCGAAGCTCGTAGAACTCCAGATCCGTGAGGACGCCGGAGCGGCGCCAGAGCCTGGCGTAGAAGAACACCGTCGCGACGCCGGTCAGCGTGAACGCCCACCATTGCCAGTTTCCGGCCACACCCTGCCGGCGCACGATGTCCGTCACCAGATTCGGCGTGTCGCTGCTGAACGTCGTCGCCACCATCGAGAGGCCGGCCAGCCACCAGGGCACCGCCCGACCCGACACGAAGTACTCGGATGTGCTGCGGCTGGACCGCCGGCCAAAGAACAGGGCCGGAGCGAAGCAAATCGCTATGGATCCAATCGCGATGAGCCAATCAATCGCCTGCAGTTGCATCGAACGCTCCCGCCCCGTCTCGCGGATTCAAGGCAGTCAAGGCTTGAAGATGCGTAGCTCGCGCATTATTCTCGGGAACACATGGCAGGCGCAAGCCGGCCAAGGCACACCGCCGTGTAGGGCGGGCCTTCGGGCCTGCCAGCGAGGCGCGGCTAGACGGCAGGGCTGACACCCTGCGCGACGTACGTGCCCTGTCGTCTTCTGTGTCCGTATGAAACCAACACTTCTCATCCTTGCCGCAGGCATCGGCAGTCGCTACGGCGGACTCAAACAGTTGGATCCCATGGGACCTCACGGCGAGACCGTGATGGACTACGCCGTGTTCGACGCGCTCCGTGCAGGCTTCGGGCGGGTCGTGTTCGTCGTCCGGCCCGAGTTCGCCGAGCTGTTCCACACGACCATTGGCGGGCGGTATGCGGCGCAGACGAAGGTCGAGTATGCTTTTCAGACCCTGGAGGACCTGCCGCCCGGCTTTGCCGTGCCGCCCGGGCGTGCGAAGCCGTGGGGCACGACGCAGGCCGTGCTCGCGGCGCGCGATATCATCCACGAGCCGTTTGCGGTGATCAATGCAGACGACTTCTATGGGCGCGAGTCGTACCGGGTCATGCACGATTTTCTCGTCGCCCACGCGGCACAGCCCCGCGCCGCTGGTGTGGACTACGCGATGATTGGTTATCAGTTGCGGCACACGCTCTCCGATCACGGGAGCGTGGCGCGGGGCGTGTGCGAGACCAATGGCCGCGGCCTGTTGAGGTCGGTGCGCGAGATGACGAAGGTCGTGAGCGTGGACGGGCGTGTGGAGAATCGGGAGGATCCCGGCCGGCCGGTCGCGCTGACGGGTGACGAAGTCGTCTCCCTCAACTTCTGGGGCTTCACACCGCCGGTCTTCGCACAGTTTGTCGAGGTGTTCGCGCGGTTCCTCGACACGCGCCGTGGGGATCTCACGGCAGAATGCTATATTCCGGCGGCGATCGATACCCTCATTGCCCGCAACGAGGCGCGCGTCCACGTGCTGCCGACCTCCGCCTCCTGGTTCGGCGTCACCTACCGCGAAGACAAGCCGCTGGTCATGGCCGCGATCCAACACCTCGTCGAGGCCGGCCGTTACCCGACGCCGCTCTGGAGCTGACCCGTTCGATGCGCGAGCCCGTCCAACGTCGTCTCCAGACCGTCATCCGCTGGTTCCAAGCGTACGGCGATTGCCTCGACGCGCCCCGCTACGGCAGCGGCCACATCAACGAAACCTATGCTCCGACCTTCAACCAGTCGGGCACACCGGTGCGCTACATCCTGCAGCGCATCAACCACGACGTCTTCAAGCAGCCCATTCCGCTCATGGAGAACGTGGCGCGTGTGACCGCGCATGCGCGCGCGCGCCTCTCGACCAACGGCAACAGGGACGTTTCCCGCCGGGTCCTCACCCTCGTCCCGTCGGTGGACGGCACGCCGTACGTCATCGACGAGGAGGGCGCGGTGTGGCGCATGTATCTCTTCATCGAGGGCGCACGGACCTACGACCTCATCGAAACGGAGCGGCAGGCACTGGCCGCAGCGCGCGCCTTCGGGGAGTACCAGCGGCTCCTCGCCGATCTCCCGGGCGTCAGGCTGCACGAGACCATTCCCGACTTCCACCATACGCGGCGGCGCTTCGATGCGCTGCAGCGTGCCGTCGACGCGGACGTCCGCAACCGCGCGGCATTCGTCGCCAGCGAGATTGCGTTTGCCGAAGCGCGCGAGGCCGGCATCGACGATCTCCTGACGCGGCAAGCGAGTGGTGAGCTTCCGGAGCGCACGACGCACAACGATACGAAGCTCAACAACGTCATGATTGACGATGACACGTCGGAAGGCCTCTGCGTGATCGACCTCGACACCACCATGCCGGGGCTCGTGGCCTACGACTTTGGCGACCTGGTGCGAACGGCAGCCGCAGCGGCGGCCGAGGACGAGCAAGACCTCGACAAGGTCTACGCCCGCATGGACATGTTCGAAGCGCTGGCGGAAGGCTATCTGTCCACGGCGGGTCGGTTCCTGACAAAGGCCGAACGAGAATCGCTGGCCGTTGGCGCCAGGCTCATCACGCTCGAGAACGGCCTACGCTTCTTGACCGATTACCTACAAGGGGACGTCTATTTCAAGACCGCGCGTCCCGACCACAACCTCGATCGGGCCCGCACGCAGTTCAAGATGGTGGAATCGATGGAAGCTCAACGCGATACGATGCAGCGGATCATCGAGCGGCTCGGCTGAAAGGCGTCAGGGGTCAGGGGCCAGGGGTCAGCAGGCTTCGGGCCTGACACCTGCTGCCCCCTGCCCCCTGATCCCTGCCTACTTCTCCGGGACGGTCCAGAAGTAAACCTTGCGGCCGTCTACGTCGACCTCCTTCTCCGGCTCCCATTGCCCCTGCATGTCGAACGAGTGCGAGACGATCCGTGTGCCTGGCTTCAGCTCGCTCTTCAGCTTCGGCATGAGCTTCACGTTGAGCGTCGGGAGCAGGTACAGCGTGACGACAGTCGCCTCGCTGATGTCGGTCGTAAAGAGGTCGTCCTGGCGGATCTCGACGCGATCCCCGACGTCGGCCGCCTTGACGTTCTCGTTCGCCTCCTTGATGCGCTGGGGGTCGATGTCGATGCCGACCGCGCGGCGGGCCCCGAAGTCACGGGCCGCAGCGACCGGAATGCGACCGTCGCCGCACCCGAGGTCGTACACCACATCGTCCTTGGTGACGTTGGCCGTCTTGAGCATTGCCTCCACCACTTCGGGTGGCGTCGGCACGAAGATGACATCCGGCTCGCGCTTCTCGTCCGCGCTGGGCGCGGCCGGCGCCGCGACCTGTGGCAGAGTAAGTGCCCTCGTGCGGGATTCCGCCTGTACCATTAACACCATCAAGACCAAACCGAACCCTACGATTGACCATCGCTGTTGCATGAGCGTCTCCTCGATCGCTAAACGGGGGCACGGGCTCTCGCGCACACCCCATGCGCGCCTGCGGAACCGCGCCAGTCTAGCAGAGAACCGTGACCCGTACGCACCGGGGCACGCAACCTCAGCTGCTTGTTCGCGCGGCTTCGGTCCCGTATAGTGGAGGGGACGGTCTGCGCTCCGGCCGCGTGCTATCGGTCAACAGGAGGAGGGCATCCCTCGCTCCACCGGACCAGCGACATGCGCCCGATGATTCTCAGCAGATTGGTGTGAAAGGATATCCCGCTTGGCGGAACCACGATTGAAGATTGCCGTTTTTATCGACTTCGACAACATCGAGATTGGCGTCAAGACCACCCTCGGAGGCCGCTTCGATCCCGGCGCGGTCCTGGAAGCCATCAAGGAGCGGGGCGAGGTGGCCACCAAGATCGCCTATGGTGACTGGACGCGCGCCGGCGACTACAGCCGGGAGCTGACGCAGCACGGCATCCAGATGGTCCAGCGCAGCCTGACCCCGGGTGGCGACAAGAACGGCGCCGATATCAACCTCGCGCTCGACGCCCTCGAAATGGCGTTCACGCACAGCCACATCAACGCGTTCGTCATCGTCGGCGGCGACAGCGACTTCATGGCGCTCGTCGAAAAGCTGAAGCAGTACGACCGCAAGGTGATCGTGGTCGGCGGGCGTCAGTTCACGAGCACCATCCTCCAGCGCAACTGCCACGAGTTCATCGCGTACGAGAACGTGACGCGTGATCGCCGACCAGGCGCCCGGCGGGGGCCCACGAAGAATCCCGCCGAGGGGATGCCGCTGGTCAAGCGGGCGCTCAAGATTCTCACGGACCGTGAGGTCACGCCGCAGCTCGGCGTGCTCAAGAGCACGCTGCTCCAGCTCGACCCGACGTTCTCGGAGCGCGAATACGGGGTCAGCAGCTTCCGCGACTTCGCCGAGCGGCTCGCGCGCGGCGGCTACGTGACGCTCAAGGGCACTGATCGCAGCTTGCACGTCGAGCTCCAGGAGCGAGAGCCGTCTGGAGAGACGGATGCCGCGAGCGCGGAGAGCCAGGATGCGCCGGAGCCAGTGGCGGCCAGTGCCGCTCAACACGAGCCCCGCGAGGGGACGGACGCGCGTGCCATCGATGAGAACGGCGCACCGATGGGCTCACAGGCCGACGGGTTCACAATCTTGCGTGAGACGTTCTTGCGCCCCGGAGCCGTTCAGCGCTGGCCGCTCTACGTGCGCCAGGTGAAGCAGCTCCTCCGGTCGACGCAGGAGCGCTTCGACGAGCGCCGCTACGGCTTCGGCGGCATCGTCGACGCGCTGCGCTACGGCCAACGCGAAGGTCTGTTCCGTCTCGACCGCGATCGACAAGGGGTCATCCGCGTGTATCCCGGCGCGCTGTTCCAGCAACCGTCAGCGGCCACGGCTACCGATGATGCGCGAGAGATGAAAGAAGACGAGGCGGCGCGTGCGGAGACCACCGAAGCGCGACCGGGCCCGTTCGCCGACGCGTCCGCCGAAGCGCGGAGCGCGAACGCGGACGCGCGAAGCGGACACGAGCAAAGCGCGTTGTTCGAGCCGTCCGAGGCGGCCGCGCCGAGCGAGCACGAACAACCCGACGCAGGCGGTGAGCCCGTCGACGACGCGTCCACGAAGAAGGCGCCGGCCCGTCGCACGCGCGCGCGCAAGCAGACGGGGCGACGTCCCACGCGCGCCACGTCGACCGGCGCCGCCGCCAGCTCGTCGGACAACCGCGCCACCAGCGCGTCGACTGGTGCGCGGAAGACGCCGGCCGCACGCAAGCGAACACGAAAGACGACCGAAGGCCAGCCGACGTAGCGCAGGCCATTCCACCGCTCCTCCAACGATGTATCGCGCCTCTCTTCGCTGCGTCAACGGGTGCCCTGGTGAGTATCCGCTGACGCAGCCCATTTACCGCTGCCCTCGGTGCCAGCACCTGCTGGAGGTCGCGCACGATCTCGATGCGCTCGGGGATCGCTCACCCGCCGCCTGGATGCGGCTCTTCGACGACCGCTACAAGCGCACCGCCTGGCCGTACGGCTCGTCCGTGTGGGGCAAGAAGGAGTGGGTGTGCCCCGGTCTTCCCGACGAGCACATCGTCTCCATGGACGAGGGCGGCACCAATCTGCTGTGGGCCGAGCGTTACGGTCGCACGCTGGGTCTCGAAGACGTGTGGGTGAAGCAATGCGGCAACTCGCACACCGGCTCCTTCAAGGATCTCGGGATGACGGTGCTCGTGTCGGTCGTGCGCCACATGATCGCGCTCGGCCAGCCAGTCCGCGCCGTGGGATGCGCGTCGACCGGTGACACGTCGGCGTCCCTCGCCGCGTACGCCGCCGCGGCCGGCATCCCGGCCATCGTCATTCTGCCGAGAGGACGGGTGTCGGTGGCACAGTTGATTCAGCCGCTGGCCAACGGCGCGACGGTGCTGGCGGTGGACACGGACTTCGATGGCTGCATGGCCATCATCAAGCGCTTGGCCGAAGAAGAAGGGGTCTACCTCGCCAATTCCATGAACAGCCTCCGTCTCGAGGGGCAGAAGACAGTGGCCATCGAGATCGTCCAACAGTGGGATTGGGAGGTGCCGGAGGTGATCGTCATTCCCGGTGGGAACCTCGGCAACGTGAGCGCCTTGGGCGCCGGCTTCGACATGATGGAAGCGCTCGGGCTGATTCGCAAGCGGCCGCGCATCGTCGTGGCACAAGCAGCCGCCGCCAATCCGCTGTATCTCGCCTCGCAGCACGACTGGCAGTTCGAGCCGGTCGTCGCGCAGCCCACGCTCGCATCGGCCATTCAGATCGGGAACCCTGTCTCGATTCAGAAAGCCATCCGCACGCTCCAGAAATACAACGGCATCGTCGAGCAGGCCACGGAGGAGGTGCTGGCGAACGCGGCGGCACGCGCAGACCAGTCCGGGATGTACTACTGTCCTCACACGGGCGTTGCCCTCGCCGTGCTGGAGAAGCTCGTCGCGCGTGGAGAGATCGACCCGCGCGATCGTGTCGTCGTGATCTCCACCGCCAACGGTCTCAAGTTCACGGAGTTCAAGCAGCGGTATCACGAGCGCGCCCTGGACAACGTCGTATCGCGGTACGCCAATACCCCAATCGAGCTGCCGAACGACTACGACGCCGTGAGACGCGCCATCGACTAGCGCGGCGCGCACAACACGAGCTCCCACTCGCAGGGATGTGAGTGATGGTCCGCGACTCCCCCGCCCGCCATTGCCACACCTGAGCCCCCGCGGGATGTGATACAACTGCTCACATGTCGGAGTTCATGAACGTGCCCGCTCCGGGTGGCTCATCGCCCGCGCGTCGCGCCGGCGGTTCAGTGGGTGCGCGGCGCGCCGACGTGCCGGGCGTGGAGGCGGCGGGGCTCACCGGCGCACTGGGCGCCGAGGTGCCATCGCTCGAGCCTGTGGTCCCCAGCGCGTCCGAGCGCGTCGTTCACCACGTACGAGCACTGCTCGAGCAAGGTCTGCTCAAGCCGGGCGATCGCCTGCCTCCGGAGAGACAGCTTGCGGTGGAGGCGGGTGTGAGCCGGTCGAGCGTGCGCGTCGGCCTGCGCGCGCTCGCGACGATGGGCGTGATCCAGTCGCGGCACGGCTCGGGCACTTATGTGGTGGACGGGCCGCCGATGCTCGAGAGCGAGCCGCTGCGCTATCTGGCCGCACTCCATGGCTTCAGCCGTGATGAGATGTTCGAGGCGCGCCGGTTGCTGGAAGTTGGCGTTGCTGGCCTGAGCGCGGAGCGGGCCACGGGCGAGGACCTCGCCGCCATCGCGGAGGAGGTCACGAGCATGTTCGCCTCGATCGAGATTCCACACGACTTCCTCGTCCACGACATCCGCTTTCATCGCACCGTGGCCGCCGCATCGGGCAATCCCATCCTCGCGTCGCTCGTGGAGATGGTCTCCGCGGTCTTTTACACGAGGCGGCGAGAGACCGTGGCGCGAGCGCGCGACCTCAAGGAATCGGCCGAGATGCACCGCCGCATCTACATGGCCATCCGCCACCGCGACACCAGCGCGGCGCGCGCCCTGATGAACGAGCACCTCCAACAGAGCTGGCAGGCTCAGATATCCGAAGAGGCGTAACCGGCGGCAGCGAGGCGAGCTCCGGCCACGCCAGTCTACGCGCCCTTCCGATCCTGTTGAAACCGCCCGAGGGCCGTCCACGTCGCAGGATCCTGCATCGCGAGCGTCGCAAAGTACAGCGAGACGTCTTCCTCCGGGAACGACGCTCGAACACGACCCACTGCCTCGTCGAGACGCGCCTCGTCGATCTGCGGCGTGACGTCCTCGGCAATCAACCCATCCTCGTGTGGAATACCAAGCGCATCGAGAAATGCCGACATCATCGGGCGCTGCGACGCCAGGTGATACGCGACCAGCAAGCTGGCCGCGAGCGTCTCCGAGAGCGTGCTGGTCGACGCAAGCGCGCGCACGCGGCGCTCGAGCGGCATCCCCATCACCGATTTCGGCCGGAAGTGCAGCCGCTCCGCGATGAGACCGACGGCTTCGGCCTGCTCGGCTGACGGGGTGTCTTCGCGCCAGAATGCCTCGGCCGCGCCACGCCGCTGCGCGGCCGTCATCTGCTTCCAGAGGGTGGACGGTCGGGAATTGGGTGTCTCCGTCATTACACGATGATTAGCGTAGCAATTGGTCCGCCGGCGCGACGACAGCGCCGTCAACTAATGTACGAGCGCCGGCACAACGATTGCATTCTATCGTGAGTAGCTCGAGAAGGGCGTCCGCGGATGTGCGGCGCAGAGAGGACAACTGATGCGTAGTATCCGAGACATTGGCTGGAGCCTGCTGTGCGGTGGCCTCGTCGTCGTGGCTGGTGCTTGCACCAGGACCACGGAGTCGGAACGGCCCGAGCAAGCCCCCGAGCAAGCGAAAGCGGCACGGCCAGCGCCGGCCGAGGCCGCCGGGGCAGACGAGACGTTCGCACCGGCGGCCGGCAACCGCCTGGCCAACGACAGTGCCGCGAACGGCGCTGCGGCGCCGGCGAACGGGGCAGCGGCGACGCCGGCACCAGAGCGTGAGGCTGAGGGCCCCGGGCGCCCGAGCGCGCCCGACGCGGAGGGCGCACCGCCTACCGCGGGGGCCGACAGCCCGAATGCAACGCCAGCCGGTCCGGACGCCCGCGGCAATGCACGCGAGATCGCACCTTCTGCGCCAGCCGCTCCGCTCACGCACGTGATCACGGTGCCCGAGGGCACCTCCCTCCCACTCGTGCTGACGAGCGCCGTGGCGTCGGATTCGAGCCAGGTCGAGGATCCGGTCACCGCGCGGCTAGCGAGCAATGTGGATGTCGAGGGCATGGCGGCGATTCCCGAGGGCGCGGTCGTTCGCGGGACCGTCTCCGACGTGAGACGCTCCGGTCGCGTGAAGGGCGTTGCTCGGCTTGGCATTCGCTTCCACACGCTGGTGATCGGCGAACAGAGCTACGATATCCAGACGGCGTCCCTCTCGCGACAAGCGAAGGGGACCGTGAAGAAGGACACGCAAAAGGT
>JBOGIN010000307.1:0-2563 GCA_050742275.1 Vicinamibacteraceae bacterium | reverse complement strand
CCCCAATCGAGCACCGAGAGAAACGATGGCTTCGTGACGAAGAACAGCCACTCCATGCCCAGGAGAAACCAGACCATGACGATGTAGAGGCTGGCCCAGATCCGGTAGGAGCAGAGGTTATCGAGGGGCAGACTGGCTCGCTTGAGGACCGGCAGCTTCACGAATCACTCTCAAGAGGTCGATGGGCAGCGGGAAGATAATCCTCGACTTGCGCTCGGCGACGATGTCGGTCAACCTCTGCAGATCAAGACCATCAACGAAAGGCTACCGGACGTGAGACGAAGAAGAACCGATTTGCGAGCCCGTGTCAATGGGGATCTGCACCTGGAATTCGCTGACGTCGCGCTCACGTCGACGCGGCACTCGAGCTATTCGGTCGCTGCCTGCGCACAACCCACTTCAACGTGGTGGTGCGCCAAGAAAGATACGACGTATGACCCAGTGCCGGAACAGGTTAGGCATGCCCTTCTCGTTCTTGAGGCGTTCGAAGTAGAAAAACGGATCCACTCCGATGTAAAACCGGCCGCTGACAGAACGGCCCAGCTTCGCTTTTCGGGGAGGCCTTCCCTCTTGGAACGCAGGCACGCCGAAGTCGACGACCCATGCACGGTCAGAGCAGAAAGTGATCGTACCGCGCGCCTCATGCAGGCCGCCGCTAAGGTGGGAGAGGAGCGGCGCGGCGCGCGAGAAGCGATAGCGACGTTATGCGGGTGGAACTCGAGCGCGAACCGGTACTCTCGGCCCACCTCGAAGTCTGCGTAGTTCCCGTCCTGAATGGTCCAAGCGGCCATGCCGACGTATATCATGGTTTGTTCTCTTCAGCGCCTTGGCGATCTGCAACAAGGTCGTGAAGCTCGTCGCGACAGGAACCGCAGGGCCACGCAGACAGGAGCGCCGCCCCTCTGATGAAGATCAGTAGCGATTCGCGTACGTTCGATACGTGAACATTGTAGACTCCGCGTTGCAGCCACCGCGAGGCCTGCTGGGCAGTGTCCGTAGGGCGGCCTTCAGGGCCGCCGTGACTGGCGGGACCCGAGTCCCGCTCCCACGTGTCGTGCCATGGATCTCAGGTTCGGCTGAAGTCAAGCAGGACGAGCTGTTCCCCGCGGACGCGCTGCTGTTGGAGTCGAATGCGGGCTCTTCACGGGCGCCCGAACACACGTCGGGTCAGGTGGATTGGCGAGGCACCCTCGAGCGGAAGAATGGGCGTCTCGGCGAGGTCACGGGCGATGTCCTCCACGGACTCGTCGCGAGCCGTGACAAATTGAATCCGGGTCGTCAACGAGAAGTCGTTCAGGGTGCCGAGCAGGCTCCGATTCCGGGTCTGGCCGAAGGCCATCTCGGACATTCTCGAGCGTTCCTCCGCAATATCATCGGCCGACACGCCGACGAAGGCCAGCATCTGACAGACAGCGTCCGGAAACGCAGATCGCAGTCGGTTCGCCTCCCGTATTGGAATCAGTACCCAGGCGCGACCGCTCGCTAATGAAGATCAGCGCGTGCCGCCGGCCCATGCGGAGAATGTTTCCGCACCAGTCACCAAGCCGCGTGGTGGACTCGACAGGTGGTGGATCATCGAACTGTTTCAGCCTCACGAGGAGCTGCTGGGTACACCGGAGGACGACCATCGGTATGAGAGTAGCGTACGCGCCCAGTTGGCAATGCGGCTACATTTGGCTATAAGCCAGTGATGACGTCTGTACTCCCACAGGGCTCAGTCCAGAGACATGGGTAGCAAAAGCGTCCAGCGGTGTGATCTGTTACCTATGTCCCCGGTCCGCACCCAAGAAAATGCTTGACAAGAAGTTTTCGACGAGCGCGTTGTGATTGTGACTCCGCGCCATGATGCCTGCTGGAGGCGTGTGCTTGCCGTCTGGCAGCGTTGTCAGTCAAAGAAGGTCGCCGAAGCCCCTCAGGCCGATTTCGTGGCTCCTGGAGGCGTACACGAGGCCGAAAATACGGGGGGTATGATGGTTCATGCTACTTCAAGAATCATCACCCCATGCGACCTCAGACCCTCCAATCATTGAACAACATACCGAGCGGCCCACGCCGATGTCCGAGGAGGAGATCGCGCGCCTGGGCGATGCGCTCGCGGAGCTGTCGGCCCGCATTCAGGCGGCGACCTACGAGCTCTTGGTGCTGATCAGGCAGTTCGATGAGCGCGCCTGCTGGAACGACGGCGGCTGCCGCTCCTGTGCGCACTGGCTCAGTTGGCGGATCGGCTCGCCCCCGGCGCGGCGCGCGAGAAGGTCCGCGTGGCGCGGGCGCTGGCGAGGTTGCCCTTCATCAGTGCCGCGATGGAGCGGGGCGAGATCTCCTATTCGAAAGTCCGCGCGATCACGCGCGTCGCGACCCCCGACAATGAATCGCGGCTGCTGGGGGCGGCGCAGGGTGGCACGGCGTCGCACGTCGAGCGGTTGGCGCGTGCCTGGCGCCGCGCCGACCGCCTCGACGAAGCGCGCGAAACCAAGCGGCGCCATGAGCAGCGGTACGTCCAAACCTGGGTGGACGAGGATGGCATGTTGGTGATCCGCGGCCGGCTCACGCCAGAGCTCGGGGC
>JBOGIN010000306.1:0-3624 GCA_050742275.1 Vicinamibacteraceae bacterium | reverse complement strand
TCCCCGACGCTCACTTGTGAGCCCCGAAACTTGACTCAAATGCGTCAGTTTCCGGTTCTCAAGAGTTCTATGTTGTCCGGTTCCTCGACGCGCGGTCGGACGAGATCCAGCCCGTTCTCGGAGATTTCATATACATGCCACGCGTGGCTGCAGCGCTATTCCGCATCCCGATTCTTACTCTGCTCGTCATCTGGAGCCCCGACGTGGCCGCGTTGGCGCTCGCACAACAGACGGTATCCCTGACGGGACACGTGTACGACAGCTCCGGCTCCGCCCTCCCCGGGGTGGCGGTGACCGTTTCAGGCGACGGCGTCCGAACGGTCTTCACGGATGAGAACGGGCGGTATCACGCTCCTGACCTCGCGACGGGCGCGTACGACATCGTCGCGGAGCTGGGGGGCTTCAAGACGGCTCGCCGCGCGGCCACGTTATCGGCCGACTCCGCGTCAATCGACCTGACGCTCGAGCTCGCCGGCATTGCCGAGTCGGTGATCGTGCGAGGCGCGCGCACGTCACGGTCCCTCATGGACACGCCGGCGAGCGTGACGGTCTTCGATGCCGCCGCGCTCGAGCGCCGGCCACTGCGCAATGGAACGAGCGACCTGCTCGCACAGATTCCCAACGTCACCGCCAGCGGCACGAATAACTTCGCGCCGGCCGTCCGCGGCGCCGATGGCACGGGGCCCGCGCAGGGCGCCGACGCGTTCTTCGCCGGGACGCGGCCGCGGCTCAACATCCAGGTGGACGGCCGCCCGGCGAGCTACAACGAAGTCGTCTTTGGCGACGTCGGGCTCTGGGACGTGGAACAGGTCGAGATCTTCCGCGGCGCCCAGAGCACGGTTCAGGGACGGAACGCGCTCGCCGGCACGCTGGCGGTAAAGACAAAGGATCCAACCTATCGGCCGGAGGCCAAGGTTCGGGTGGGTGCCGGCAACCTCGGCACGCGCCAGGTGTCGGGCGTCGTCTCCGGCCCGATCATCGACGGCCGCCTGGCCGGACGGTTTGCCTTCGACCGCGGCTCGAGCGACAGCTTCGTCGAAGGCTTCCAGTCGTTTCAGGGCGTGGAGCAGCCGGGCGCGTTCGACTCGCTGACGCTTCGCGGCAAGCTGTTCGTGGAGCCCGATGCGGCGCGCCGATTCTCGACGCTCGTCACGATCAACCACACCGACGTCACCGGACCGCAAACCGAGGGCGTGCTGCGGCCCTTCGGCGAGCACGCGACGTCCTATGCGGCGATGCCGGTCTTCGAGCCCGAGACGACAGGCATCGTGGCCGAGAGCCGTTGGACGCTGAACGGGCGGGTCGGCTATGAGCAGACGCTTGCGTTCACGGACCTTCACATCGAACGGAAGGCGCTGCCTGGCGACGGGAACGCGGCGATTGACGGCCATGAGCTCGTCTTCGAGCCGCGCGTGCGATTCGCGACGGAAGGCAGACGTGTCCAGGGCTTCGCCGGCGTGTACCTGTTTCGGGGACGGCAGGACGAAGCGATCGACCTGTTCGGCGGTGGCACGTTCGATGATGAGACCGATACGGTCGCCGCCTTTGGAGAGCTCACGATCGCCATGCCAAAGCGCTTCGAGGTCACGCTCGCCGGACGCGTCGAGCGGGAGCACCGCCGCCGCACGGGCGCCACCGGTCCGTTCTCGATCGATCTCGATGAAACGTACGATGTGTTCTCGCCCAAGGTGGGTCTCGAGTGGCACGCCAGCGACACCGTTGCCGTTGGAGCGTTCGTGTTGCGCGGGTACAACGGCGGCGGCGCCGGCTTCACGTACGACCCGCCGTTTGTCAGCTACACGTTCGATCCCGAGTTGGTGTGGAGCTCCGAAAGCTACGTGCGCGCCGACCTCGGTGGCGGCACGCTGAGCCTCACCGGCAACGTGTTCTTCAGCCGGTACGCGGACATGCAGCTTCCGTTCGACCTGAACCCGGATCCTCGGATGTGGTCCTTTGTGGTGCGTAACGCGGATGCCGCGGTGACCTACGGCAGTGAGCTCGGCGCGACGTGGCGGCCCGCAGCCAGCCTGGAGCTCTTTGGGAACGTGGGTCTGCTTCACGCGGAGATCACCGAATATCCAGGCTCCGGTGTCGAGGGGCATCGCCCGGCGCAGGCCCCATCGTTCACCACGGATTTCGGCGCGTCCTACCGCCATTCAGGCGGCTTCGATGTGAGCTTCGACACGCGCTTTTCCGACTCGTACTTCTCCAGCGTGACCAACGATCCGCTCGGCAAGACCGACCCCTATGCGATCCTGAACGTACAAGCCGGCTACACGATCAGGGGCACGCGAGTCTTCGCGCTTGTCGGCAACCTCTTCGACTCCGCCGCGATGACGCTGCTCGAGCCCGGCGCGACGCGGGCCGAGGATGTAGCTCAGATCGTGAGGCCCCGCCACGTCGGCGTCGGCGTGACATGGGAGATCCTGAAGTGAGCCGGGACGCACCGCCTCGTCCGATCCTGGAATGGCTGCATCGCTGGATTGGCTTGACCGTCGGCCTGGTCTTCGCCATCGTCAGCCTCAGCGGCAGCGCGCTCCGGTTCCAGCGCCAGTTCTGGGAGTGGGCCCATGGCAACCTGACGCCGCCGGGCATGTCGGGCGTCGTCGGCTCGATCGATCGCTGGATCGAGAACGGCAAGGCGGCCGTGCCGGAGCTCGGTGAGCCGATCGCCGTCTGGCCTCCGCACGTCGAGCACAATCTCAGCGACGCCGGCATGCTGATCTTCGCCGGACGCACACCTGGCGGTCTCGGCAATATGGGGTTCGCCGCGGTGCTCGTCGAGCCGGCCACCGGCAAGGTGCTCGGCATTGTCGACGTCGATCGCTCGCCGGCCTACGCACCACTCTTCCTCCACCGGGACTTATGGGCAGGAGAGGTCGGCCAGATCGTCAGCGGGATCATGGCCATCGGCACGCTCGGGCTGCTCTCTCTCGGCCTCTATCTGTGGTGGCCGCCCCGCCGACGCCTTGTCGGAAAGCTCACGGGCCGGCCCTGGCGCGTCACATTCAGTCGAGCAAGGCCGCTTCACGACTGGATCGGCGTGTGGACCGTCGTCGCGTTGGCCATCCTCGTGGCAAGCGGGCTCCTCCTGGTGCAGCCAGGCTGGGTCGAGCCGATCATCGACGTCGCTGCGGGCCCCGAGAGCGCCGAGGCGCCAATCAGCGCACCATGCGGGACGCCGTTGACCTTCGATGCTGCCATTGCCCGTGCGTCGGCGCTCGCACCGTCCGGCCGGTTCAAGAGCCTCTATCCGGCAGACGCCAGGTTCGAGCGATGGGAGATCGTGTTGGCCCCCGAGCGCTCGGTCGCGCACCACGACGAGGTGCACGTCGTCGCGGACCTGCGTTGCGGGACGGTCGCGGTAGAGGGCACACCTGCGACACGGTCCGCGCACGAAGCAATGACGATGTGGCTGGCGGATGCGCATGTCGGGACCGCGTTTGGCCCGGTGGGGCCGGTGGTCGTCAGCCTGGTTGGGCTCTCGCCCGTGGTGATGATCTGGTCTGGCTTCCTCATGTGGATTCGTCGCCGGCGACGGGTCGGCACTCCTGAGACGTCTCCCGCACGCGAACGATCAGCTGTTGCTTGAGCATGCGGTCATGCTTGACGCGGAGAAGCGCA
>JBOGIN010000305.1:0-3025 GCA_050742275.1 Vicinamibacteraceae bacterium | reverse complement strand
GGGCTGCTGCCTGGCGCGGCGCCGCTTGTCGGGCTCACGGTTGCGCACGTTGGCGAGGCGCAGGCGCCCAACGGTCAGATGGCTGACGTGCTCGACGTGACACGTGATGGCTTCAACGCCCGGCTGTTCGTCGACCGGCAAACGCACCTCCCGCTCATGATGACCTATCAGACGCGGAGCTTTCGAGGCATGCGCCGCATGGGCGGGCCCGAGCGGGGCGCGAGCGAAGAAGAGCGGCGTCGGGCGCTCGAGGAAATCCGCCGGGAACGGCAGGCGCAGGGCCAATCATCGGGCCCGCCACCCTTGGTCGAGAACAAGCTCTTCTTCAGCGAGTATGGCGACGAGGACGGCGTGCGGGTGCCGCACAAGATTATCCGTCAGGTCGATGACCAGGTACAGGAAGAGTGGACGATCACCAAGGTCGAGCTGAATCCAGACCTCGACGCCGAGCAGTTCAAGGGCACAAGGAAGGGATCAGGGGTCAGGGGTCAGGGATCAGTTCCCGAGTAAGCAGGTTGACGATGGCTTGTCGTATCAGATATGCCGGCGCGTGGTTCGTCGTTGGTCTGATGGCCGCGGCGCTCGCGCAGGCTCGGTGGGCCGGAGCGGCGCAGATTGCAACGCAGTCGTCGTCGGTGGGGGCACAGGCGGCCTTCGCGGGGCAGTTTGCAGCTCCGGCCACACTCCGCCCCAACGCGCATAAGCCGCGCGTTGGGGGCCCCGGCTTCGAGTCCCGCCTTGGGGCGCCGGCGGCCGCTACCGCCCAGGCCGCCCGGTCGGGCAGCGTCAGCGTCGTTGTCACCGATCCCCTCGGTGATCGCGTCCCCGGTGCGGATGCGACGCTGGTTGGCACGCCGCCTGCGACAATTCCCGTGAGCATGGTGACGGATGAGCGTGGCGAGGCGCTCTTCGAGGGTCTGGCGCCTGGCACGTACACATTGCGTATCGCGCTTTCCGGGTTCGAGACCTTCGAGGAGACGGGGCTCGTCGTTGCCAATCGCCGGCGGGTCACGAGAGAGGTGGAGCTCGCGCTGAGCAGGGTGGTCGAAGACGTCGCCGTCACCCAGGATCAGACCGAGACGGCGCTCATCAACAACTTCACGCAGGCGCTGAGCCACGAGCAGATCGAGAATCTGCCAGACGACCCCGAAGAGATGGCGGAGGTCATTCAAGCGATGGCAGGTCCCGGCGCCGTCATGCGAGTCAACGGCTTCGAAGGCGGACAGTTGCCGCCCAAGTCCCAGATCCAGGAGGTTCGCTTCCGCTTCGATCCCTACTCGGCGGACAACCATCAGGCTGGGCGGCCGCGCATCGACATCGTGACCAGGCCGGGCAGCGACGAGCTTCGGAACCAGGTCAATCTCGGCTTTCGCGATCAGGGGCTCGATGCCCGGAGCCCCTTGGCGCCAGAGCGAGGCGACGGCCAGACCCGTCGGCTCCGATGGAGCATGAGCGGCCCCATCGTCCGGAACAAGACGTCGTATGCCGTGTCGGTCAGCGGATGGGACACGTTCGATGCGCAGACGATCAACGCCCAACTGGATACCGGCCCCTTCAGCGACATCGTGGACCAGGGGAGTCGCCGGCTCGAGATGGACTTCCGCGTCGAGCATGCCTTGACCCGCGAACACATGCTGCGCCTCGAGTACCAGCGCGAGTCCCGGTGGGAGCGCGACCTCGGCGCCAGTGAGCTCGATCTGTCGGAGCGCGCCTACGATCGGGACACGTTCGAGAACCGTGCGCGCATCGGCACGTCCGGCACGTTCGCGAAGCGGTTTCTCAACCACTTGCGCTTCGAGTACGCATGGGACAGCACCGAGACCGCCTCGGCAAGCATGGAGCCGACGATCGACGTGCTCGGCTCGTTCACCTCCGGCGGCGCACAGCTCTCAGGCGGCGTCGGGACGCGGGAGATCGAGGTGGCTGACGACCTCCAGTTCACCGTCGGCAAGGTGCACAGCCTCAGTGCCGGCTTCGAGGTAGGGGCTGCCCGCTACCACAGCGACGAGCAGTCGAACATGAACGGGACGTTCACCTTTGCGAGCATCGAAGACTATATCGCCGGGCGCCCGATCCAATTCTCCCTGCGTGACGGCAATCCGGATGTCACCTACTCGCGCCACGATATCGGCTGGTATGTTCAGGACGACATCCGCCTGCGCAAGAATCTGCTGCTCGGCGTCGGCCTCAGGCACGAGCTCCAGTCGCAGATTGACGGCAAGGCCAACTTCTCACCGCGCGCCAGCATCGCATGGACGCCGTTTCCGAGCGGAAAGACGACCATCCGTGCAGGCGGCGGCATCTTCTACGACTGGTATGGGGCGGAGACGTACGCACAGACCGTGCTGGTCGATGGCCTCCACCAGCGCGACCTCATCGTTCAGAGCCCTTCGTATCCTGATCCGTTCGCGGGCGGGGACAGCGAGACGATCCTCCCGAGCCGCATTCAGGCCGCCGAGGATCTGCGACTGCCTCGGCTGACGCGCGTGTCGGTCGGCGTCGAGCACGAGCTCGCCGAGTGGGCGCGATTTCGCACGAACTATTTTCGCGAGGAAACGTCACATCGGCTGCGCGGGCTGAACATCAACGCGCCCATCGATGGAGTGCGGCCGTTTCCGGAGTTCGAGCGCATTACAGAGGTCCAGTCGATTGGGCGCGCCGAAGAACAGGGATTCGACGCGAGCCTGATGCTGACGTACATGCCGCGCAATCTCTTCGGCGTGATCAGCTATCGATACGGCAGGTCCATGAACGATGCAGATGGCCCCCTCGGCCTGCCAGCCGATAGCACCGACCTGGCGAGCGAGTGGGGACCGTCGAACGAGGATATCCGCCATCGCATCTTTAGCTTCATCAACGTGCAGCTCCCGAAGGGCTTTGGTCTCGGGCTCCATGCGCGCGTCGACTCCGGCGCGCCATACAACAGAACGCTGGGCACCGACGCCAACGGCGATACGGTCACCAACGACCGGCCCGAAGGGGTGTCGCGGAACAGCGAGCGGGGCGACTGGCAGAAGCTCGTGGA
>JBOGIN010000304.1:0-2379 GCA_050742275.1 Vicinamibacteraceae bacterium | reverse complement strand
ACACAAACGAGCCTCCTTGACGTATGCCCGCTGTCCGCCAACTCGGGCGAAGGAGATTCGTGGGAACCTGCCGCAGAGCGCTGTGTCAGGTGGACTCGGTCCTCTCCGCGGGCTGGAGGCGTCCTGCACGCCTGTGCAGAGTATACATCGGGTCGCCACGTCCGGCGCTCCGGCGGACAGCCTGACAACGATGATGAGATTCGCGGGCGGCGCAGCCACGGACGAGGACGTCGAGATAGGATGTCGTCGCGAACTCGACGAGCGCATCGCGGAGGGCGCCGTCGTGGAGATAGCGGGCAGGACCCGGGACGCTGGCGGCCATCGTCGCGGCAAAGACGTCGGTGTACTCAGCCATCTCCGTGTACGCGGCATACGAGGTGACGACGAGCGGCCTGCCCGCGCGGTCGTTCCGATAGATGTTGACGAGGCGATCGGGATCGGCGAACGGCGGTTCACGAACCAGCACCGCGTTCACCAGGCTGAAGATCGCAGTGTTAGCGCCAATCGCGAGGCCGAGGATCAGCACCGCGGCCGCGGTGACCCTGCGCCGTGTCCGTGCGGGCCGTATCCTGATTCCCCCAACTCCCTCGAAGGAGCGAACGATGAACGGATTGACGTGGATCGCGAGCGCCGCGCTCTTCCTGGCCGCGAGCACGCTCGGCCAGGCCGGGCGGACACACCCCGCGCTGAAGGACGCGTTCCAGGACGCGTTCGTCGTGGGCGCCGCCGTCAACGCGGCGACCGTGTCCGGCCGGGACGCGGCATCGCGAGCGCTCGTGCTTCGGCACTTCGGCAGCATCACCCCGGAGAACGTGATGAAAGCGGCGCCCATCAACCCGGAGCCTGGCGTGTGGAGCTTCGGTCCAGCCGATGCCTTCGTCGAGCTCGGCGAACGCCACGACCTGTTCATCGTCGGGCACACGCTGGTGTGGCACAACCAGACGCCCGCCTGGTTCTTTCGCGACCAGGCGGGCAGGCCGAACACGCGGGATGCGCAGATCGAGCGGATGCGCCAGCACATCGAAACGGTCGCCGGACGCTACAACGGACGCGTGCATGCGTGGGACGTGGTGAACGAGGTCATCGACAACGACGGGTCGTATCGGCCGACGGCATGGGTGAAGGCGGTGGGTGATGGTGACGAGCTGCTGAAGGCGGCATTCCGCTTCGCCAACCGCTATGCGCCCGACGCCGAGCTGTATTACAACGACTTCAACGCCTGGCGGCCCGCGAAGCGCGACGGCATCGTCCGGCTGGTGAAGATGCTGCAGGCCGAGGGAATCCGCATCGACGGCGTCGGCATGCAGGGACACTGGGGCCTCAACTACCCGAAGAGCGAGCACATCGAGGCGGCCATCGACGCTTACGCCGCGCTCGGCGTGAAGGTCATGATCACCGAGCTCGACGTCGACGTCCTGCCGCTGACGCGGGAGGGACAGATCATCGGCTCGGTGATGCGCGACCCGCAGTTCCAGCTCGAAGAGTTCGAGAGATTTCTGGATCCCTGGCCCGACGGCCTTCCGGATGCCGTCGAGCAGCACGTCGCGGATCGCTGGGCCGAGCTGTTTCGAATCTTCTACAACCGGCGCGACAAGATCGACCGGGTCACGTTCTGGGGCGTCCACGACGACATGTCGTGGAAGAACGACTATCCAGTGCCGGGCCGGACGAACTATCCGCTGCTGTTCGGCAGAGACCACCAGCCGAAACCGGCGTTCGAGGCGGTCGTGGCGGTAGCAGGCGGCGTCCGGTAGCATATCGCCAGGCGCACCGACAGGGTCGCTGTCCTGCTCGAGGATCGGCGCCAAGCCGCTGTCGTCTCATTGGCCGCCGGGCTCGTGAGCAGGCCCGGCCGCGCGGAGATACCAGTTACCGTCGTTCGGGTCGGCGATGCCGCCCTGGAACAGATGATAGACAGACTTCCCGACGGTCACCGGCGCATCGAGGACGAAGAGATTCGGCGCTGAAGTGCCGCCGACCTGGACGATCCTGATGCCGTCGCCGGTCGTCTCGGCTCCCGTCCCGTCGACATTGGTCACGACAACCCGAGTGGGCCCGCTGCCCATGATCGTGTCACCGGTAATCCGTAGACGATCAGCCGGCGAGGAATCGCCGCCGAGCTTCGCGTCGATCGCGAGGGTACCGCCATTGCTGGTGAATCTGCCGTCAATGGTGAGCGTGCCGATGTTTGCCGCGTCCGAGCCCGGCGCAACAGCGCCCGCATTGACAACGTCGTTGAGGATGGTACCGGTGCCGCTCAGGGTACCGCTGGCATTGACCGTCGTGGGCGACTTGATCGAGCCGTTGATCACCAGCGCGCCTCGATTGACCGTCGTCGACCCGGTGTAGGTATGCGCCGCAGCAAGCACGGTCGTGCCG